>CANJPN010000393.1 GCA_947475855.1 Bradyrhizobiaceae bacterium | reverse complement strand
GGGTTGGGATGTCGCGTATGCCTCGTTGTTCCTCGCGAGCGACGAGGCCGCCTATGTCACCGGCACGACGCTTGTGGTGGACGGTGGCGTTACCGCCACCTGCCCTGGGGTGTGATGCGCGGTTGCAGACTCACGAGAGCATTATTCGATCACGCGCGATCTCCAAGGGCGATCGAATGATGGGCCAGTGCTACTCAACTGCGAGCTTCACGACGCCTTTGCTGCAGGGTTCAATTGGCCCTCGCGGATCAAGCGGAACAGGCGTTCGGGTGTGAGCGGCAATTCATGGATTTCGATGCCTAAGGGGCTCAGCGCGTCCGCGACGGCGTTGGCGATTGCAGCGGGTGCGCCGATGGTGCCGCCCTCCCCCATGCCGCGGTAGCCGCCAAGTGTCGGCGCTTCCGTCTCGATGTGTACGACCTCCATGCGCGGCACCTCCGCCGTGGACGGGATGACGTAATCTGCGAGCGTAGCGGAGAGGATCTGCCCGTCCTCGCTGTAGACGACCTCCTCCGTCAGCGCTGCTCCGATGCCCTGGGCGACGCCGCCATAAACCTGCCCGTCGACGATCATCGGGTTGACCAGCCGGCCGCAGTCCTCAGCGACGACGTAGCGTTCGATCTTGACCTCACAGGTCTCCGTGTCGATCGAAACCGTGGCGATATGTGTGGCAGCGGATGTCGTTCCGAACACGGGATCGTAGGTGCCGCTCGCAGAAAGTTCGTCGCGGAGTTCGGGCGGCAACCTGCCCATCTCCAGATAAACCGCGCGCGCGAGGTCCTTGAACGACACGGAGCGGTCGGTTCCAGCAATTGTTATTCGCCCATCTGCGGCTATGAGATCGTCTGCCGAGGTTTCCAGAAGGTGTGCGGCAACGCTGAGCAGTTTTGTGCGCAACGTTTCAGAGGCGAGGGTGGCCGCGCCACCAGCGAGCACGAGGCTGCGGCTCGCGTATGTGCCCGTCGCGTTCGGGACTGCGGCGCTGTCTCCGTGAATCACGCGGATGTCGGCGAAGGCGGCGCCGAGCTTGTCCGCCACGATCTGAGCCAGCGTTGTCTCGAGCCCCTGGCCGTGACTGGCTATGCCAAAGGCCGCGGTGATGCCGCCCGTCGCGTCGATCGATATTTTCGCTGTTTCGGTCCCTGTGTTGATCGGCATTCCCGGCGCGACCGAGATTCGCGATCCGATGCCCGTCAGCTCAGCATAGGAGGCGATGCCGATGCCGAACGAACCGCCGCGCGCGCGGATTTCGCGCTGCTTTTCCCGCAGTGCGTCGTAGTCGATGCGGTCGCAAGCGGCATGGAGACAACCGATGAAATCAGACTTGTCCCACACGATCCCCGATGCCGCCTTGTAGGGCTGCTCCGCATCGGACACGAGGTTCTGTCGCCTGAGGTCGCGTGGATCGACGCCGAGTTTCCGCGCGGCCATGTCGATCAGTCGCTCGGTGACGAAAGTCGAGACCGGCCGGCCCACGCCACGATATGGCCCCATGGGTGGTTTGCACGTGGCGACCGCCCGCACGGACCCGCGATAGGTGTCGATCCGGTATGGTCCCGGCAGAAAGCTGACGACCTGCACGGGCTCCAACCCCGCAGTCCACGGATAAATCGAGTAAGCGCCGATGTCGCCGATCACGTCGGCAGCGAGGGCTAGGATCCGCCCTTCCGCGTCGAAGCCCATCTCAGCGTCTATGATCTCGTCGAAGCCATTGCTGGTGGAGAGGAGATCTTCTTTGCGGTCGCTTGCCCACTTGACCGGCCGGCCCAAGCGCCGTGCCGCGAATGCGACAAGCAGTTCCTCCGGATAGACCGAACCTTTGCCGCCGAAACTTCCCCCCACATCAGGCGCTGTCACGCGGACACGCGAACCTGGCATCTGCAATGCCTCTGCAATCGCATTGCGGCTGATCCCGGGAATGTTCGAGGCCGATTGGATGACGAGTTCGTCACGACCTTCATCGTACTCGGCGAGATAGGCGCGGTTCTCCATTGCGCACGGCGTCTTGCGCCGGATCCGAAAGCGGCCGCCGACGCGCACGGTTGCCTGCGCCATCCGTACCTCGACCTCGCCGCGACGGAATTCGCGAGATACGATCACGTTTGTGCCGGCCACTTCGTGCAGCAGCACGGCTCCGGATCGAGCCGCTGCTTCCGGATCGACGAGCGGCGCCAGTAGGTCGAGATCGATCGTGATGAGGGCGGCGGCATCCTCTGCGAGATACCGCGATGTTGCGATTACGGCGGCGACGGGCTCACCGGCATATCGCACCTTTCCCTTGGCGAGTGCCAACAGGGGCGTCGCGTAGTAGCCTTTCATTCGCGATTGGGCGGAAAGGGGGACGAGACCACCCTCCAGGTCGTCGGCCGTAAGCACTGCAACCACACCCGGTATGTCTCGCGCGGCAGACGTATCGACAGCGCGGATCGTGGCGTGTGCATGATCGCTGCGTCTGAATGCGACGTGGAGTAGTCCACCGGGTTCGCGGTCATCGACGAAACGGCCACGGCCCGTCAGCAGGCGGGCGTCTTCGGTGCGGGGGATGCGTGCACCGATGTGCTTGGGTCTGGCGACGCGCGGATCGAGCGTGTCAGTCATAGGCTTGCGGGCCCGTCTTCAATGTGTCCCACTGCGCGGCATCGTGGCTCGCGATGACAGCGGCTCCTGATTTGGCGATGCGGCGGACTTCGGAAAGTGAGCGAGTGAGCGCCTCGGCGTTCCAGGTGTTGCGCGGCAGCACACCCGTTGCGAGCGTCTCTTGCAAGCTGACTGTGTCACCGGCAAGCAGCATGCTTCCCGAGCTATCGAGTTCGACGAGCCCTGCAATCGAGCCCGGCGTGTGCCCGGGCATATGCAGCAATACGATACGGCCGTCGCCGAACAGGTCGCGTTCGCCGGTCAGCGCATCGAGCTTGCCGCCCGTGTCCCAGTCCGTATTGACGTAGCCGGTCATGTCTCCCGTCGCGGCACGTGCTGCCTCGATCTCCAGATGATGCGCCATGAATGTCGCTTTGGGAAAAAACGCATTGCAGCCGCAGTGGTCCGTATGAAGATGGGAGTTCACGACCACGTCGATGTCGTCAGTTGAAAGTCCGAGTGTAGCAAGTCCTGCGATCACGTTGTCGCCGGGAGCCATGATCGGCGTCATGAACTTGGCGAGCCCGCCCCAGCACGCCACAGCGTCTTCCGCGGCGCGCGGATGACACCCCGTGTCGAACAGCACGTTGCCCTGCGCGTGCCGGATCAGTGCGGCCATGACAGGAAGCTCTATTGTCGCCGTACGGTCCGCATCCGGGATGAAGATACTCTTGCGCATTCGGAGGCGGCCTCCGGAAAGGAGGTGCAATTTCATCAGACGATTTCCTGTTGGCATTGGTATGTGCCTCGCCACCGATTGGTGATCTGCTGTTCTCACCGGCCTTTGAAGTGTGGAGCACGTTTGTCAGCGAATGCCTGCCGTCCCTCGGCATAATCCGCGCTGTCGGCCGCCGCGTCGATCAAGCCGTCGGCGCGCGCTTGATCGAGTACGCCCGGGCCCATCGAAAGCCCGTTAAGAATCGTCTTTGCGCCTCCGATCGACAAAGGGGCGTTCCGGGCAAGGCGACGGAGATACAACCCGGCATCCGATAGTGGATCGGCTCCGACCTGATCTACGAGCCCGATCGTCTCGGCCGCGTGACCATCGATCCGTTCAGCACCGTAAAGAATACGCTTGGCCTGCGTGAGGCCGACAAGCGCGAGCAGCCGTTGCGTGCTGCGGACGCCATAGACGATTGAAAGTTTCGCCGAGGGGATGCCGATCTGTGCTCGTGGCGCCGCAAACCGGAAGTCGGCCGCGAGCGACATGTGACAACCACCGCCGAGGCAATAGCCATCGAGTGCTGCGATCACCGGTTGGGGAGCTGCTGCGATGGCGTCCGCACAGGCGTCTACGTCGTTTTCGTAGGCTTTCGCTGCTGTGGCGTCAGCCCGGACGGCAGCGAACTCCGATACATCGGCACCCACGCTGAAATTCTGTCCGGCGCCGGTGAGGATGATACCGCGGACGCCGGGATCGCTGCCGAGTACGCGGAAGATCCGACCGACGTCGCGCCACATGGCCGACGTCATGGCATTTCGGCTGGCCGGCCGGTTGAGCATGACGGTTGCGATGGCCTCCTCGTGCGTCACCTCGACGTCGGCCATGGTTATCCCTTCGCCGGACGGAGCAGGGGGAGAAGCGCGGCACGAAGCTTGTCCGGTAGCGCCACGGGCCGGTTCGTTGCACGGTCGACGTAGACGTGCACGAAGTGGCCCTGCGCAGCGGCTTTGGTGGAGTCGTCGCGGAATAGACCGACCTCGTATCGTACACTCGAATTGCCCAGATGCGCGACCCGAATGCCGGCATGGACGACCTGGGGGAACGCGATCGGGGAGAAATAGCGGCACTGGCTCTCGACAACGAGGCCGACCACCTCGCTTTTCTCGATATCGAGCGCACCTTTTTCGATCAGGTACTGGTTCACGACGGTGTCGAAGTACGAATAGTAGACCACGTTGTTCACGTGCTTGTAGACGTCGTTATCCATCCAGCGCGTCGTTATCATCTGGAAGTGGCCGTAGGCCTCGCGGTTGTCGGGCGTCGGACGGGTGTTGTCTTGGCTCATGGGGTTCGATTCAACGGTTGGTCGGGTCGCGACTTATATCGGCCGACGGCATCGGGTGCCAGACCGGGTGATGCGAGTGCATCTGGGGTCGATGTTGATCGCTGCGGAACCGCGGTTGCCGAACGGCATCATGCTACGTCACGGTGGCCCTCCGACGAAGTAGGTGAGTGATGGTTTGCTGTCGGCGGATTTCAGTCGTTTGACGTTTTCACGATTCCGCCGCCAACATTTTCTGCAACACGCGTTTGTAGCGCACGGGGCCGACGTCGATCGAAAGATTGATCGGGTCGAGCACATGGTCGGCGTCGTCGATGTTCGCTTGCTGGGCCTCGATGACTGGCGCATCCTGCTCCTCGAAGGCGAAGCGGCGCATCTTCGCAATCTTGGCCTGGATCTCTCGATTGAGCGGTTCGTCGGTCGTTTTCACGCCGAAACGGACTGCCGTGAAGAAATAGTGGGTCGAGCGATCGGTCTCAGGCGTCAGCATGTGGATTGCGTGATAGCCCGTGCCGGTCTCGAAAGGTTTGCCCATTTCGCAGACGCCGACGAACAGCCGCAGCGTCGAGGGAGCCATCCAGCGAATGCGGCTGAACTTGTCGACGCGTTCGGGATGGTTGGGCCACAGCATCGCCCACATGCCCGGCGGCACGCAGTTGGTGGCATGGCGGCCCGCGATCACATCGTCGCCGTCGTGCTCGATGGTGATTTCGGAGTCTACCGTGTCGGCATTGCCGAGAATACCTTCGTGGAGATAGCAGGTGTGGCTGAGGTCCAAGAGATTGTCGACGACCAATTCGTAGTTGGCCTTTACCGTCATCTTGTCGCGTTTGGTCGTGTGAAGTTCGGGCACATTGTCGAGCACACTGAAGTCGGGGATCTTTGCCGTATCGGGTTGCCGGCTGCCCATCCAGATCCAGATGGCTTTGTGCTTCTCGGTAACAGGATAGGTCTTGAGCGCTGCTCGTGACGGGATGTTGCCGGGGGGATGCGGGTTTGTCGTGCAGGTCCCGGCGGCGTCGAATTCGAGCCCATGGTAGATGCACTGGAGTCTGTCGCCTTTGATGACGCGGCCAAGGCTCAGGGGGGCGTGCCGGTGCGGACAGCGATCCTGCACGGCAGCTAGGGCGCCGTCGGCCTTGCGATAGATCGCGACGGGCTCGCCGAGGATCTTGCGACCGATGACCTGGCCTTCCGCGACATCGTCGCTCCATCCCGCCATGTACCAGGTGTTGCGGACGAAGCGGCCATCGATCATGCCGCCGCGCGAAGCGGCGTTGCTGCTGGGTTCGGTTACTGTGGCCATCAAATCCTCCCGACGCTTGGATAGTGTTCCGGGACACTATACGCATGGCCGTTGCGGGCGAAAGGCCGCGTTTGCAGGGCATCACAGCATTGCGTGCATGGAATTGGGGTGGTTGAGGCTGGATGCGCCGATGATGCGGCGTCGT
>CANJPN010000392.1 GCA_947475855.1 Bradyrhizobiaceae bacterium | reverse complement strand
TTCTGCGACAAGGTCAAGATCAAGTCCTATCCGGTGGTCGAAACCGGCGGTTTCATCTGGACCTACATGGGGCCCAGCGAAACGATGCCGGAGTTTGCTCCTCCCGTCTGGCAGCCGACGCCCGAGACGAACGTCGTCTCCACCAAGGTTATCGTCAACGCCAATTGGGCACAGATGCTCGAAGGCTCGATCGACAGCGCCCATTCGTCGTCCCTCCATTCATCCGACATGGTGCCTGCCCGCGTCGCCGGCGCGCAGTCCACGGTCACGCAATGGCAACGCCCTTCGACCGACAAGGCTCCGCGCATGGTGGTGCAGCGGACGTCATACGGTTTCCGGTATTCCGCGATCCGCCGCCCGATCAAGGACGCAGCAACCCATGACTATGTGCGCACGACGCTTTTCGTGGCGCCTTACCTCGTCCACATCCCCCCGAACAATTTGCATCGTTCCTGCACGGTCCACGTGCCGCGCGACGACAACTCGACGACGTTCTATTTCGTCGCGTTCGGCGGCGACACCGTCCCTGCCCAGGAAGACTGGCGCAAGCTCCACGCCAACCGCGTCGGCTTCGACCTCGACAGCACCTATGGCAACACCCGGACGCCTGAGAACAACTACAAACAGGACCGGCAGGCGATGAAGCTCGGCAACTTCACCGGCATCCCGGGAATCACCAACCAGGACATCGTGATGTGGGAGTCGATGGGCCCCATCGTCGACCGCACCCACGATCGCCTGGGTGCTTCGGACCTCGCCATCGTCGAATTCCGCAAGCAGATGGTCGAAGCCGCACGCACCGTTGCAGGTGGGGGGCCCGCAATCGGAACAACGGAACCTCGGATGCCCCTGGCCAAGTTGGCCTCGTTCGAAGGTATCGTTCCGAAAACATCGGATTGGCGCACACTCGGCGCATCGCCCGAGGAAATCGCGCTCAACGCCGAACTCGGCAAGCAGCAGGCCGCCGAATGAGAGCCACGTAGGGCGGGTGAGCAAAGCGTAACCCGCCGCTCGCCCTCCCCTTCGCCTCGCCTCACGGCTCCTGCATGCCGGCGGCTTTCACGATGCGCGCCCACTTCTCGATCTCGGCGCGCTGGAATGCGCCAAGCTCCTCCGGCGTTCCGGGAAACAGAACTGCGCCCGACTGCGCGGATTGCTCCTTGAAAGACGGCGTATCTATCGCCGTGCGGAACAAGGCATTGAGCCGGTCCACCACCGGCCTCGGCATTCCCGCGGGCGCGAACACCGCCGTCCACGCCCCCAACTCGTATCCCGGCACACCGCTCTCCGCGATCGTCGGCACATCCGCCAGTATCGCAAGCCGCCTCGCGCTGGTCACCGCGACGGCAACCGCACGCTTGTCCTTGATGAACGGCAGGCCCGTATACATATCCGTGAATGTGAGATCGAGGCGACCGCCGGCGAGATCCGTCATGGCCTGAGGCTGCCCCCTGTAGGGCACGTGGAGCATATCGATACCAGCCAACAGCTTGAAGTATTCTCCCCCCGCCCGGCTCGAGCCGTTGCTGCTGCCGAACATCAACTTGCCCGGCTCCTTCTTGGCAAAAGCGACGATATCCTTGATGTTGGTCATCCCGAGATCGCGCCGCGCCAAAACGATCAGCGCCCCCTGACGGATGCCGGTGATCGGCACGAAGCTGTCGACGGGGTGATACGGCAGGTTCTTGTAGACGCTGACGTTCGCCGCTTGCGTGGTCTGCGTCGACACCATCACCGTGTAGCCATCGGGTTTAGCCGCCGCCGCGAGCTGCGCGCCGAGCTGGCCCTCCCCACCCGGCCTGTTGTCGACGAGCACCTGCTGGCCAGTCGCAGCCGTGATCTCTTTGGCGAGCGGCCGGGCTGTGAGATCGGTTGCAGACCCCGAGGCAAACGGCACGATGATGCGGATCGAGCGCGTAGGGAACTCTTGGGCTACGGCACTGCACGTGAGTGCCGCAAGCAGTGGGAGCACCCCCAGGCGAGCCAACATAGTGCTCCTCCCGAATTTCGAGTTATCCAGCACTATCCGCATGCTCCCGGTCGCAAGCAAAGTCGCAGAAGGCCCTCACCCGACGAGTGCACCGAGAAGCTTCGCAATGTGGTCCTGCGCCCGCCGCGACCCCGGCGACCTATCCCCACCCATTACGCCGTCGAACACGTTCTCTCCCGCGAGCCAGCGCGCTTCCGCATCCGGCTTCTCGATCACGGCCATCACACCCGCCGTCAACTCGATGCCACGATCAGAAAGCCCTGCCGCGCTCACCGCCGCGAGCAGCAACGTACGCGCCATCTCGCCTTTCTGCATGGCTCCACCGACGATAGGCACCTCACCCGAGTTCTCTTCCAGCGCGAGCCGGCAAGCTTCCGACGACATCGAAAAGAGAGACCGGCAAGGGATCGGCCGCACCGGATAGACGCCGCACGCTCCCGCAATCAGCAAGGGGCATGGTGCACGCTCGTTGAACATCTGCTCGAGCGACACCCCATGTCGTCGCACAACCTCGGCCGCGATTTCGGGTAGCTTGATCGGCGCGGCAGCCGTCGTCGCGTTCAGCCGCAACCACGAAGCAACCCTGAATATTTCAGGCGCCGAGCATGTGACGAGCGCGCTGCAGCAGTAGCTGCACCCCTTGCGGCAGCCCAGGTCGAGGCCGCGCACTTCATTCGCAAGCGTCTTTTCCAACAACGTCTCGACCATTTCGGCCGCTTCGCCCGCGCGTGCCGGCCGGCCCGCATCGGTCAGCCGCTCGTGGACGATCAGCGCAATGCCAAGCGCTTCCGCCTCGCCGAGTTCCGGCCCGAGCCCGCGCGCCATCACCTTCGCGCCACGCTCTAGCGCATCGCGCTGGACCTTGCGCCGCTGCTGGCGCGAAAGCTGATCGCTTGCCATGACTTTGTCGACGCCCCCTTGCTCAAGCTGCTAACGCTCAAGCCCGGCCCACTACTGCCCGACCTCGCGCCATCTGCAAACCGATTGCCACGATCAGCACGACGACACCCGCAGGCTCCGGGAACGGCATGCCGCGCCCCGCCAGCGGTTTCATGATCGCATCAATGATGCTGGGAAACACCAGCAGCGTTCCCGCGAGCCAGAACAATGCCGCTTCGAACTTGTTGTTCGAGGTTACGCAACGCCCTTGCAGCGCAAAGCCATAGGCCGCGATGCCTGCCGCTGATGCCAGCGTAATCGTCACGATATTGACCCAGCTCCCGCCCTTCGGAATCGTCATGAGGAGCCCCACGCCATCAGGATCCAGCACGAACACGAACGGCAGCAGAAACGCCGGCATCGTGTATTTCCACGCCTGCAAAGTCGTCATGTAAGGATTCCCACCGGTAATCGCGGCAGCCGCGAACGGCGACAGCGCTGTTGGCGGCGAAACTTCCGACAGCACCGCATAGTAGAAAATGAACATGTGCGCGGCGAAGTCGGGCACCCCGAGCTTGATCAGCGCTGGTGCAGCGATCACCGCGCACATGATGTAAGACGCCGTCACCGGCACTGCGAGCCCAACCACCCACACGATCGCCGCCGAGAACAGCGCCGTCAGCAGCAGGTTGCCGCCGGCATAACCGATGATGATGTCTGCAAACCGCTGCGCCAACCCCGTCAGCGTCACCACCCCGACGATGATGCCCGCCGCCGCGCACGTCGTTGCGACGTTGAGAACGCCCGTTGTGCCCTCCTTCAGCGCAGCCGCCAGTTTCGGTGGCATCAACGCGGTCTCCCGCGACAGGAAACTGACCGCGATCGCGAGCACGATCGACCAGAACACCGCGAGCGTCGGCGAATAGCCCAGCAGCATGAAGGCAATGATCGAAATCAGCGAGACGAAGTGGAACCAGAAACGTTTGGCCAAACCCCAGGCAGTTCCCTCCGCGACCAGCCGCTCGCTCGCCCCGCCGTACTTCGCCGCGTCGAGTTCCACCATCACCAGGATTGCGAGGTAGTAAAGCACCGTTGGAATGGCAGCCATCATGATCACGTCGAAGTACGAGATCTTGAGGAACTCTGCGATCAGGAACGCGGCCGCTCCAAGCACCGGCGGCGAGATGATCGCGCCAAGACCGCCAGCCGCAAGCAATCCACCGGCCGCATTCTTCTCATATCCAGCCTTCTCGAGCAGCGGATAAGCGACGGTTCCGATGGCAACGGTAGTCGCCACGCCGGAGCCCGACGGCCCGCCCATCAGGAACGACGAGAGGACCACCGCTCGCCCTGCGGAATTCCGGCGTCCACCCATCGCCGCGAAAGAGAAGTCGATGAAGAACTTGCCCGCGCCCGAGTGGAACAGGATAGCGCCGAAGATCGTGAACAGGATGATCAGGCTCGACGACACATCGACGGTCGTTCCGAACACGCCTTCGAGCGTCATGTAGAGATGACCGACGAGATCGCCGAAGGCATAGCCACGATGCGTCCACGGCGCCGGCAACAGATGGCCGAACAGCGCATAGAGAATGAATGCGATAGCCACACCCGGCATGATCATGCCCGTAGTGCGGCGCGTCGCTTCGAGCAACAGCGCAACGAACACCACCCCGACCCACACGTCCGTATCCGTCGGCACGACGGCGCGGTCGCCAAACGAGTCGCCTTGGCTCAGGATGTAGCCGATCACACCGGCACACGCGGCTGCCAGAAGCCAATCCCACCACATGATGCGATCGCGGAACCGGCGCCCGATCGGGTAAAGCAGGAACGCCAGAAACATCACGCAGAACACGTGCACCGGTCGCATCACATACGCCGGCACGATCTCATAGGCCGCATAGAGATGGAACAGCGACACCAGGATCGCGAACCCGGCGATCGCCTTGCCGAGCCAACCACCCAACCGGTTCGCAGCCCCCTCCTCCGCCTCGATCAGCGCTTCGACTTTTTCTTGAACAGACGTGTCGTCGGCCATGACCACCCCAGTAGGGTGCGGTAGCGCGCCAGCGCGTACCGCACCGATTGGCTGCGAAACGTTGCGGTGCGGTACGCTCCGCTACCGCACCCTACGTACGACAACGTCGCCTTAGTCGAACTTCACGCCCTTCTCGGACAGGTACTTCACCGCGCCGGGATGGAACGGAATACCCGCGTTAGCTTTGGTCTGGATCTTCAGATTGAAGTTCTTGCCCTCGGCATGCACGATCGCAAGATCCGCCTGCTTGTCGAACAGGACCTTGGTGATCTCGTAGGCCTGTTCGTCAGTCGTCGCCCCGTTGACGGCGAGGATGTTCCACACGGCATTGTTCTTGTTGTCCGCGTCCATCCCCTTGTAGGTCTCCTTGGGGATCACGGTCTCCGAGTAGAGCGGCCCGTACTTCGCATTCATTTTCGCCGTCAGGTCCGAAAAGTCGATCATCACGATCTTGGTGTTCGGCGTCGCCGCGAGATCCGTGACCGCTGCCGTCGGCAGTCCACCAACCCAGAAAAACGCTTCGATCTTGTTGTCCTTCATCGCATTGACGCTCTCGGCGACGCCGAGCCGCTCCTTGCGGATGTCCTTAGCGTGGTCGAGCCCCGCCGCCTCCAGAACGCGGTTCGCGAACACTTCAGTCGCGCTCCCCGTCGATCCGGTCGACACCCGCCGTCCCTTCATCGCAGCGACCGACTTGATACCCGTCGTCGAAATCGAAACAGCGTGCATGTGGTTGGGATAGAGAACGGCAAGCGCCTTGATGTCGAGCTTGCCGGTTGTGAACTTGTCGGTACCATTGATGGCATCCCACGCCGCATCCACCTGGCTGAAAGCGATGTCGGCCTTCTTCGCCCCGAGCAGCCGGAGATTGTCGACTGAGCCGCCGGTCACCTGCGCCGTAGCCACAACACCGGGAATGGACTTACCAAGTATATTGGCCAGGCCGCCACCGAGCGGATAATAGACGCCGCCCGTGCCACCTGTGGCGATCACCCATTGCCGGGACTGCTGTGCCTCGGCAGTGGCAGCACTTCCAAGCATAACCATGCTCAATACACACGTCCTGATCGTCCTATTCATCGAGACATTCCTCCCTTGCGAATTATGGTTGCGTACCCTAGTCGAACTCGAGGCCGTGAAATAGTGTCGCCGCGCTAGACTTTCCGACCGGGGCGGATCTACCCAACGC
>CANJPN010000391.1 GCA_947475855.1 Bradyrhizobiaceae bacterium | reverse complement strand
GGATGAAACTGCAGGCCGACGGCGGCGGGGCCGTACCGGAAGGCCTGATTGGGGAAGGCCCCCGCGGCGCCCGCCAAAGATACTGCGCCGGAAGGCAGGCCGAATCCTTCGCTATGCCACTGGTAGACGCGCGACGGCCATGGGCCACCCATTGCATGGGCTTCCGGAAAAGGCTCGATGTCGTAGTAGCCCATCTCGACGTGACCATCGGGATCGGGAGCGACTTTCGCCCCCAGGCACGACGCCATCATCTGGGCGCCGAGGCAAATGCCAAGGAACGGAGACCCCTCGCGTAGCGCGACTGCGATCAACTCGATCTCGCGCTTCACGAAGTCCGCAGCGTCGTTCGCGCTCATGGGGCCGCCGAATATCACCGTGCCGGCATGGCCCGTGAGTGTTCCAGGCAGGGGATCGCCATAGCGCGGGCGCCGGATGTCCAATGGGTGGCCCGCCTCGGCAAGCAAGCGGCCGACGTGCCCAGGCGTCGAGTGCTCTTGATGCAGGATGACGAGCACCGGCCTTGGTGCCGCTTTGCTCCGAGCCGGTGGCTCCCCGCTATCCATCGTTCCTCTCGAATTTGCGTCAGGTCTCACTTCCCGTCGACGATACGCCGGCCGAGCGACCAGCGGTGCACTTCCGAAGGGCCATCGTAGATGCGGAAGCCGCGCACGTCACGAAAGATGCGCTCAACAACGGTGTCGCGTGTCATTCCCATGCCGCCGAGGATCTGCAGCGAACGATCGACGACGCGCATGATCGCTTCCGATGCGATGACTTTCGTCATCGAACTTTCGGTGTTGGCCCGACCGCCCTGGTCGAGCACCCAAGCACAATGCTGGATGGCGAGGCGCGTGGAATGAATATCGAGCGCGTTGTCGGCCAACATGAATGAAACGCCTTCGTGCTCACCTAGGCGCGTCCCGAAAGCCTTGCGGCGGCGTGCGTAGTCTGTCGCGATGTCGTGAGCGCGCTTGGCGGAACCTAGCCAGCGCATGCAATGTGTGAGACGCGCGGGCGCCAAGCGGACCTGCGCATATCTGAAGCCCTTGCCAACTTCGCCGAGTACAGATTCTGGGCCGACGTGCAGATTGTCGATCTCGATTTCGGCGTGACCGCCCATGAAGGAGGTGTCCATCGTCGTCAGGCGGCGTACGATGCGGAATGATTGATTGGGCAGCTCGGCGAGGAACATCGTTGCGTCGCCAGGGCCGTCACCGGTGCGCGCCATGATGATGGCGAAGGCGGCGCCGTCCGCGCCGGTCGTCAACCACTTGCGGCCCGAGATGACGAAGCCGTCGCCATCGCGGATGGCACGAGTCGACAGCATGGATGGATCGGAGCCAGCACCTTCTCCCGTTTCCGTGTTGGGCTCGGTCATAGCGAAGCACGAGCGTGTGCGGGCTTCAGCCAGCGGCCTCAAGAAGCGTTCCTTCTGGGTGGCGCTGGCGACGACTGAGAGCAGGTGCAGATTACCTTCGTCGGGCGCATGGATATGCAGCGCGACTGGACCGAGGATCGAGTAGCCCGCTGCCTCGAACACCGCCGCCTTTGCCACGTGCGAGAGCTCCTGTCCGCCGTAAGCGCGCGGCGCGTGGGGCGCAAGAAGTCCGGCGGCGCGCGCTTTCGCGTTGAGATCGCGGCGCAGGTCGTCGTCGGGGCCGTGATCCGTCCAACGCGGATCGGATTCGAATGGGATCACTTCGGCGCGGACGAAGGCGTCGACCTCAGCCGCAAGCGTTGCGATGTCGGGCGGGAGGGAAAAATCCATGATGAAACTCGGTTGGCAGGAGATCGAGCCAAGCTACGACGCGAGCAGCGCGGAAGCTACAGGACTTGCGGAGGCTGCCGCTTCGGAAGTAGCGTTTCCGACCATCGCACGCCGCTATCGAAGAGCCGTGGATGGCCCGTCTGCACGGGCCATGACGGAACAACAACATCAGCGCGGAGGAACAACATGGCGAAGTCAGGCGGGACTGCAATCGGGCGGCGTGGGGTTCTGGCCGCTGGAGCGGGCATCATGGCTGCCGCTGGCGGATTGCCGTCGGGGACTTCGCAAGCGCAGGCCAAACCCGGCATCATCGATTTTCACAATCATTTCGTCGGTTCGAAGTTCGCGATGACGGCGACCGGTACTTCGAGCGGGCCGGCGGGCGATCTTCTGAAGCGGAACATGACGGACGAAGGCGCGCTTGTCGGATCCATCGGGGAGGCCGGGATCGATGCCCGTGTTATCAACACCCCAACCGCGTTCCTCGAAGATAAGGACGGCAAGGTCGCGGCGGGTACGCACCAGAAGATCAACGACGCGATGGCGGATCTGCAGACGCGTCATAAAGGCAAGCTTTATGGCATGGCGACCGTAGACGCTTTCGCCGGCGAAGCATCCGCCAAGGAATTGCAGCGCGCGGTGAAGCAGCTCGGGCTGCGCGGTGTGTTTGTCGAAAGCGGTTCACGCGGGATGCTGCTCGACGCCGATGAGGCGCGGCCGACATTGCAGGCAGCGGCGGAACTCGGCGTGCCGGTGTTCGTACATCCCGTCACCGATCCGCAGATGCACGAGCGCTTCAAGAAGCACGGCAGGAACGGCATTCGCTTGGCGCGCGCGACGATCAATTCCGCATCGATGATCGCGATGCTCGAAGGTGGCGTGTTCGAGAAAGTGCCGAAGCTCAATGTCGTCGTGACAACGCTGGCGATCGGCGGCGTGTTGATGGCCGGCGGTTTCGGCGCTGGCATGAACATTCGCGCGGACGCGCCGGCCGACAAGCGGCGACACGTCTACATCGACACGATGGGACTGCATCCCGCGCTGGTTTCCAGCGTGGTCGCGCTGCTCGGCGCGGATCACGTGCTGATGGGGACCGATTGGCCGATCGTGGTCGAGAAAGACGTTCCGGCGCGTTTGCAGAAAGCGATGGAGGCAAGCGGCCTCGACGCAGCGGGCCAAGCGATGCTGGCGGGTGGCAATACGAAGCGGTTGCTCGGGATTTGAAGACCGGTCTGGTGCCGGGTCGCACTCCGTTTGACCCAGCCCTGCGGAGTTGAGATCAGCCCTTCACCTTGAGGCCGGCTTCCTTGATGACTTTTTCCCAGCGGGAGGCGTCGGCCTTGATCTTGGCAGAGAAGGCCGTCGCATCGCCAGGGATCGGTTCGAAGTAATTTGGAGCCATGAAGCGCTTGTGGAACTCGGGTTCAGCGATGATTTGCTGAATTGCGCCGTTGAGCCGGTCGACGATTTCGCGAGGCATGTCGCCGGGTCCGACGAGACCGAACCACACGCTCGCGCGAAAGCCGGGCAGCGTTTCCTCGATGGCAGGAAGATCAGGGATCTCGGGAAGCCGGCGCTCGGCACCGACGCCGAGCAGCTTCACTTGTCCACCGCGCCACGGCTCGACAACGAGGCCGGTTGCGACAAACAGCAATGGCACGTGCCCTGCGATCACATCGGCTAGTGCAGGGCCGCCGCCACGGTACTGGACGGGTTCGGCCTTCAGTCCGCTCATCTGTTGCAGCATCACCATGCTGAGGTGGGGGCCTGAGCCCGCGCCGAGGCTCGCATACGTGAGTGGCTTCTCTTTCGACAATATGACGAGTTCGGAGACAGACTTCGCCTGAATTGACGGGTGCATCACGAGAGCCTGCGAGATCGTGATCAAGCCGCTGATGGGCGTGAAGTCCTTCTTTGGATCATAGGCGAGCTTTTCATAGAGCGTTGGATTGACTGTGAACGTGTGCTCGGCGGTCAGCAGCAAGTTGTAGCCATCGGGCGCGGAGCGGATGAACTGCGACGTCGCGACCTGGGTGTTGGCGCCGCCCTTGTTCTCGATAACAACCGGCTGGCCCCATCGCTCATGCAGCTTCTGGCCAACCGCGCGGCCGATGATGTCGGCTGCACCGCCTGCTGCAAGTGCGATGGTCAGATTGATGGGCTTTGTGGGATAGGTTGCGACTTGCTGGGCCACACCCACATCCGAAATGGCGAGCGCGGCCACCAAGCTCGACGCGACCGCCGGCAATATGCGCGTTCGCGGCTTCAACATCAGCGATCTCCCCTTGTCGACTTCTGGCCGGATCGTGTCGCGGCGTGACTCAAGCGGCGGGCTGGAAGCCGTTGCTGGACCAGATGGTGCGATGCTCAGCGGCGCGCAAACTCGCGAGGAAGCGGCGCGAGGCGTCCGAGTTGCTGCCGGATTTCAAGAGCGCCGCGGCATAGGATGTCGCATTGCCGAATGCCAAGGGAATAGCGCCGGCCGAAGTAATGCCGGTGGCCAGCGGAAACTCGCTGACGAAAGTGGAGCCGACCTCGGCTTCACCGCTCGCCACCGCGCGCACGATGTCTTCGCCGTTCTTGCAGAGTACGGACTTCTTCTGCACGTCAGCGAGGATTCCCATACGGTCCATGAAGGCGACGAGATAGATGCCCGATGAGCCGCCGACCTTGGGATCGCTGTAGGCAACGGAACGTGCACCCGAGAGGAGATCGCGCAACTTTTCGGGCGTCGAGATATCGGGGATTTTCGCGCCTTGCCTGACGCACATGCCGGTTTCAGTGCTGCCGATTTCGGTGCTGGTTCCTGCGACGAGCGTACCGGCCACTTCCATCTCTCGAATCGCGCCGCTGGTGCCGACGACGATATCCGCCTTGACCCCTTCGACGAGCAGCTTCTTGACGCCGGCTATCGTGCGGAAAGTGAATTCGAGCGGCGTGCCGTTGTCTTCCGTGAAACGGCGGCCGAGTTGGCGGATCACATACTCAACTGCGCCCGCCGAGAGCACGACGACAGGATTGGACACTTCAGGCATGAACGCTTCCTCTGATTGGCGCAGGCGGTTGTGGCCACCACATGTTGGCGGCAGTATAAGCTCGAAGCGTTCGAGCGTCATTACGAGGAAGCAGACCCGGAGTTAAAAGCCGCATGAATCGCCGCAGCATCAACATCGACGAGTTCGCGCATGCGAGCCCGATACCCAATGCCAGCCGTATCGGCAACATGATCGCATCGGGCTTCATCCGCGGCACCGATCCTGCCAGCGGCAAGCTGCCGCCGACGATCGAGGAGCAGTGTGCGCTGATGTTCTCGCATGTGAAGCGTTGCGTCGAAAAAGGTGGGGCGCGGGTGGAGGACATTCTCAAGATCACGATCTGGGTGGAAAAGATCGACCGAAAGCCGATCAATGCCGAGTGGGTAAAGATGTTTCCCGATCGCCAATCCATGCCCGCGCGCCAAGTGTGCGTGATGGAAATGGAGCCCGGCGTGCTGATCCAATGCGATTTCCTGGCGGTGGTCCAAGAGTGACGTGCCTGAACTCGCTGATCATCATCTGGGATGTTCAGCGCTTCAGAAACTCATCGCTTGAGTCCGGCCGCCTTCAACGCCGCCTCGACAATCGACGCGTGAACTCCAGTCGGATTGGGCCCGTGTGGCAGGCCCGCGGCCTTGAACGCCGCCGTGATCATGTCGGCGACATTGCTGGGCTGATGGGCGGCGTCAGGGTTGGGATTGGCATCCTTGGTCTCGGCTGACGCGTCACCCCGGACACCTTGAAGAGCGACCTCACCCAGCCCCCAGAACCCTGCGATATGCTCGGTCGAGGAGATGCCCGCATCGAGAAAGAACGGACCTGGCGAGCCGAAACTGGCGTTGCCTGCCGACGCATCGATCGGCACCCCGTGAGCCATGCCTGGAATCGAGAAAGCCTCGATCACGATGTTCCCCGCGGCATCATTCCAGAGACGCCGGGCAAAGCTTCCATGTCGCCCGTCGAACGAGGGATCGACGCCGAGACCGTGCACGTCTGCCCATTGCTTGGCGATAAGATCGGCATTGCTTGGCCGCACGATCTGATCGGCCGTGCCGTGCCAAATAGAGATGCGTGGCCAGGGGCCGGGAGATGGTGATGCCGATCGCACGCGGTCACCGAGATCTTGCGGAGCATGCTGCTGATCGGTGAACATGGCGCTGAACGCCTCGTGCACCGACCCGGCGGTGCCATAGGGAAGCCCCGCGATGATGGCGCCTGCCGCAAACGTATCCGGATAGGTAGCCAACATGACGTTCGCCATGGCGCCACCGGCGGACAGGCCCGTTACGAATACGCGACTGCGATCCGCGCCGTACGC
>CANJPN010000390.1 GCA_947475855.1 Bradyrhizobiaceae bacterium | reverse complement strand
GCCTCGACCAGCGCCTCGCGTTGAACCTCGCTGAGGTCGCCCAACCGCTCGACAAGTGCCCGGAAATCCTGCGCTTTCATCGTGTCCATCCTGCCGCCAAATCACTGGTCAGCAAGGTCGCACAACATTCTGGCGGAACAGAGCCTTCTTGAATGAATCTATTGGCTTTCCATCTTTGTGGCAGAAGATAGCTTGGTCTTGCGGCGGGTCCTTGCCAAGCTCATCGTGTCTCAAGTCCCAAATGCGCTTCAAGTAGTCTTGAACTGCGATGTCGCGCGCAACTGCTTCTCTTGATCCTGTCTTCCCTTTGACATGAAGGACGACATTCAGCTTACCCTCATCGCTTGTAAAGGCTTCTATATCGTTCCATTTTAGCCCTCGTGCTTCCCCTATGCGAATGCCGCTATTGGCTAGCACTAGTACATAGTTGGTTAACATCACTCGATCTCGATGAATGGGACCTGACTTTTTCTTGCCAGATTTGACCCACTCTCTGAGGTGTCGGGTGAGTTTTCTCCAATCTTGCAGATCGAAGTGGGGGCGTCGATTGCCCTGGGCAGTTGGACGGGAAAACTGCAGAGGCTTATTAAAGTAGCCCCTCTGATGGCACCAATTCCCAAAAACCTTTAGGTGGCTCATTTCGGAGCGAATTGTAGCGTTGCTTGGGGCTTTGGCTCTTGGGTTTGCCCTGCGCCAGTCAAAGAATTTTGTAATCTCTGTCGCTGTTAGGTCTGTCAATTTGTTCTTCTTAAAATAGGGCAATGCATATCGCTTCAGGAAATCGCATATGTCCTTAGCTCGGCGCGGCGATGGTGCTTGGCTGGGGTAGTGGGCTTCGAATTCGGTCAGCAGCTTGTTGAAATCGTGGCTCGTGATCGATTGACCCGTTCTCACCTTGATCACCAGCTCATCATACTGGTCCTCGGCACTCTTTCGTGCCTCGTACGGGTCAGAGCTGCCAGTCCCGCGATAGACGTAGCCTGGACTGCCCGGTTTCTTGAGCCGGCATAGCCAGCGTTGATGTACTCTACCTTGTAGCTGGTAAAGCACAACCTTGCCGTCCCGGAAGGTCTGTTGGTTGATCATCTTGCTTGGCATCGGCACAGCATATCTGAGCGACGATGTACTGTGAATGTAATATTTTTGTAATACGGCAATGCGCTCGGCTCGCGAGTAGCGATTGGTCAGATAAGGTATTGAAAGGCTTAGAAAAACTGGTGCCGCGGAGAGGACTCGAACCTCCGACCCACGCATTACGAATGCGTTGCTCTACCACCTGAGCTACCGCGGCAACTGGTTCGGAAGGGAGAATGACCCCACACGAATAGGGTGCCTGATACTCCAACCCCGGCCGTCGCGCAAGCTGAGCGATGGCCGGGCGCTATTTCTTCTTTAGGCCCAATCGGTTGACCAGTGCCCCCAGTTCCGCCCTGTCGGTCAAGAGCTGCTGGTCAAGCGCGCTGCCTGCTGGTGATTCCTTGTCATAGAGGGCGTTCTTCTTCGCGATGTCGATGTAATTGGGAGTCTGGCTGGCCGCGCGCAAAGCCTCGATCAGTTTACCGGCTACCGGTGGCGGCAGCCCCTTGGGCGCAAGCATATATTGGATCGCATTGCCTTTGAGGCCGTAGCCGAGTTCCATCAGCGTAGGAACTTCGGGCGCGACGTCCGCGCGATCGGCCTCGAAAGAGGCGAGCAGACGCAAGCCTCCTTCGCGCACTTGCGGCGCCCAGCCTCCTGCCGCAAATGCACCCGCCGTAATGTGCCCGCCGAGCAGCGCCGTGACGACCGGCGCATCGCCCTGGAACGGCACGATGTTGGCATCAGCTTTCTCGTGGGCCAGCATTGCTCGCAACATCAGATCGACCGATGTCCCGGCTCCCGGAATCCCCAGCGACAGTTTGCCGGGATTGCCAAGTGCCGCCGCCATGAAGTCCTTCAGCGTCTTGTGCGGGCTGTCCTTGGACGTCGCCATCCCCACGCGCTGGCGGCCTACCATGACGAGCGCCTCGGTGCCCTCCAGCAAGTCCTGGCGGATGTTCTGGAACTGGTGGGCGAGCGTCAGCGCTGTGCTCGGCGTGATGCCGATCGTGTAGCCGTCCGGCGCGGCCGACATCAACTCGGTGAGGACGACCGTGCCAGCGGCGCCCGGTTTGTTGATGATCACAACTTCGCCAAGGGCCGCCCTTGCTTCCTGCGCCAGCGTCCGTGCCAGAACGTCCGTCGATCCGCCGGGTGGAAAGCCAACCAGCAGGCGGATCGGTTTTGACGGGAATTGTTGCGCCGATGCGCCCGAGACGGACGTCGTGATGTCCCAGCCGATCGCGGATACGGTCATGGCAAGCAGTGCAAACGTCCGTTTCATCGACATCTCCCATGGATCCGTCAATTGGTGCGTAAAGGCCCGATCAGCTCTGCACCGATCAGTTCGGCGTTTTCGACTGTAGGCTGGTATTGCAACAGTACGAGATCGATCCCCATGGTGTGGTATCGCTCGAGCTGCGCCCGCACCTGTGCCGGCGTGCCGACACAGCCGGCACGCATCGAAGGGCCGACGCGTGAAACCAGCTTGCGCACGTCGAAGTCTCCGGATTGCGGGATCAGCAGACGTTGGGCTTCGGCCTCTGCTGCCTCGCGCGAGGATCCCAGCACCACGAACGGATTGAACGCTATCTTCACGTCGCGGTCCACACGCCGGGCCCGCGCCTTCATGTCGGCGATCGACCGCTTGATACTGTCGCGCAACTCGTCGGCCGTTTTCGCGGACTTGTCGAACGACACGAACCACCAGTCCGCGATGCGCGCCACCATGTCGAGGCCGGTTGAACTGCGGCTTGCCGTATAGATTTCCGGCATCCGAGGATTGGCCGGCCGCAACAGTAGCTCCGCGCCTTCGACGTCGTAGTATCTGCCGCGAAACGAGAACGGCCGCTCGCGCCACATCCCCCGCAGTACCTGCACGAATTCCTCGGCGCGCACATAGCGCTCGTCGTCTTCCAGCATCACATCGCCGCCGTACATGCGCGCTTCCGCGACATTCCAGCCGGTCACGAGATTGATTGCGGCTCGGCCCCCCGACATCCGGTCGAGCGTCGTCGTCATTTTCGCGATCAGTTGCGGCGCCCATAATCCCGGATGCACAGCGACGAGGAGCTTGAGCCGCTCTGTCCAGCCGCTCGCCGCGCCTGCCAGCATGAACGCTTCGAGATCCGCCCCATGATGCCGTTCCGCGAACAGGACGAGATCGAAGCCCGAGCGGTCCGCGGCGATAAGCACGTCGCGCGCGATGACGAAAGCTGGATCGAGCTGGCCCGCAGCGAGCGGCATGTCCGCGCCCGCCACCGCCTTCGCCATCGCTGCCGAACCCACCGTTACATGCGGCACCGGCGCGAACATGCCGAACTGGAGGGGCGCCCTGTCAGTGGAGATCGTCACCGGTCGCCGCTCAAGGTTTGAAGCCGGAAGACTTGAAGATCGGCCCCCAATAGCCGATATCGCGGCTCACCATCGTGCCCAGAGCGGCGCCGGGTGCTCCAATCGAGACGAAGCCGATTTGCGCCAAACGCGCTTTGTTCTCAGGCACGTTTACGGCGGCGATGAATTGTTGTCCTAGCTCCTCGGCGATTTTCACTGGAACCGCCGCAGGAGCGAATGCGCCGTACCAGCCCTGGGCGTTGATGTCGAACCCGGCTTCATTGAATGTCGGTACGCCATCGAGTAACTGTGATCGCTTGTCGCCCGCCGTCGCGATGATGCGTACTGTTCCCGCACGGTGCTGCTCGATCTGGTCGGGCATGGGCGACAACATCATCGGCAGCTGCCCCGCTACGACATCGTTCAGCGCGAGCGCCGCCCCGCGATAGTGAACCGGCACAAGCGCGATCTTGGCGATCTCGCCGAGTTTCACGCCGATCAGGTGCAGGCTTGAGCCGGCGCCGGGCGTTCCATAGGAACCCTTACTGGGGTCCTTGCGTACCGTCTCGATCAGTTCCTGCAGCGATTTCACCGGCAGCGCAGGTCCGACCGCCAGCGACAGGTCCTGGCTGACGAGATGCGCGAGGGGTCTGAAATCCTTCTCGGGGCTGTAGCCCGCGTCGGTGTTGTAGAGCGGGATCATCGTCATGACAGCCGACGGCACGACGATCAGGGTTGACCCGTCTGCCTCCGCCCCCACGACGCTGCGCGTGCCGGTGATGCCGCCCGCGCCGGCGCGGTTCTCGACGATGACGGTGCGCCCGGTCTGCAACTGCAAGGCAGCCCCGACGATCCTGGTGACGGTGTCGCCTGCACTACCGGCAGGGAACGGGAACACGATCCGAATCTGCTTGGAAGCGCCTTGCGCGGTGGCAGGAACGATTGCTGCGGCAACCGAGAGCAATCCCGAAAACGAGATCGCCAGCCCGAGACCGAGCCCGCGCCAGCGACTGAGCCGGAGAAACCGCTGACCATCGGTGGCAAATTTCATTGCCGCCTCCCTGGGGTGCAAGCCGCCATTGAACGCGTGCGGTTGCTTCTCTGGGTAGTGTGAAGGCTTGGCCGAGTGTCCGTCAAGCCGACTTCGTCAGCCGACTTCGTCGACCCTGCGGAAATCGCCAATCCCATAGGTAGGCCGGAGGCATTCTGGCGCGACGGTTCTGCGTCAGCAGCAGTTCGGCCGTGGAAACAGCAGCCGGCGCCTCGCATGCGATAACCAACCTAAGCGGTTCGTTTACGATGATCGCCTAGCGTTCAATCGTGCCGGCGTTGTGGGACTGGCCGCCGAGAGCCAGACATCGGAAACCGATTGATGCCGACACAAGTCAAGATACCCGGACATTTCACCGCCCTCGATGGGTGGCGCGGTGTATGCGCCGTTCTCGTCGCGATCTATCACTTCCACTCGACGAGCCATCTCAGCCAGTCGGGCATCATCCGTAATTCCTATCTGTTCGTCGACTTCTTCTTCGTCCTGAGCGGCTTCGTCATCACTTACGCCTATATCGACCGCCTCTCGACGATGCGCAACGCCGGCGTGATGCTGTGGCGAAGGCTCGGCCGCCTGTGGCCCCTTCACGTTGCGATTCTCATGGCTTTCGTGCTGCTCGAACTGGCTGTACCGGCGTTGTCGATGCTGCTGGGCGTTAAGCGAACGGCTGCAGGCGCCTTCGATCCCGCGACATCTGCCACGCTCTGGGGAATTCCCACCAATCTATTGCTGATACATGGATTGGGCATCCACGACCGCCTGACCTGGAACCACCCTAGCTGGAGCATCAGCACGGAATTTTGGACCTACGTGATATTTGCACTGTCCATGGTTCTGGCACGCGGACGCTCTGTGATCGTTGCGGGGCTGCTCGTGGCTTTTTCACTGCTCATCCTGGCAAGCGTCTCGACGCGATACATCGGCGTCGACTTCGATTTCGGCATACTGCGTTGCATCGCGGGCTTTTTCGTAGGCCACCTCGTGTTCCGGCTCGTGCGGGCGGTACCGGTGAGCCCGTCGCAGCCCACGCTGATCGAGGTGGTCGGCCTTGCCGCGATGGTACTGTTTGTCGTCTGCGCTGGGCACACGCCTCTAGAGTATTTCGCACCGTTCGTGTTCGGTGTGATCGTGTGGATCTTCGCGCTCGAACGCGGTGCCGTGTCATCCGTCCTGAAATCACGGGCGTTCGCGGCTCTCGGCCTCGTTTCCTATTCGATCTACATGGTGCATTCGCTGGTAATCGCCGTGGTCCATCGCGGGATCAACGTCATCGAGCAGATCAGCGACCAGAAGTTGTCGCACATCGTGGAGCATGCCGGCGAGCGCACGATGCTGATCTCGTTCGGCAATGCCTGGACGATGGACGCGCTCGTCGCAATCTATGTGACCGTCGTCATCGCTGTGTCGATGCTGACGTGGCGTTACATAGAGATGCCGGCGCAGCGATGGTGGAACGGCACTTCCGCGGCCCCGGTACCTACGTCGGTCGAGCCTGTCACCGTTGAGAGTGCAAGGGGCAGGGGAACCCCCGCAGCAGCCGGATTAGTCGGCCGTGAAGTTTCTTCAACCTGCTGATCTCGTTTGCTGATCGAGCGGGAAGTCTGGCTTTGAGTTGCCGGATTTCCACGCTTCCCCGTGGATTTCCTTGCAAATCGTGATGGGGGTTTG
>CANJPN010000389.1 GCA_947475855.1 Bradyrhizobiaceae bacterium | reverse complement strand
TTCAAAGGCGTGGCGTCGAAATATCTGCCGAGCTACCTCGGCTGGCGCCGCATGATCGAGCGCGACGGACACGAGCTCACGCCGCGATCCTGTCTGGCTGGCGCCTTGGCTTAGAGGATAGCGCTACATTGGAACGGAACAGAGCCAATTCGATGGGCACGGGCGGCCCTCCTACGATGTTGACTTGGGCCAGCCGCGCGCAACGGCTTCACGCAACGGCGCAGTTCGATCTCTCGCGGTCCAGAACCGCCACTTGCCTTGTCTCACGATCGGCTTCTCGCCGTCCGGCGTCCGAACAAATGCGCGCTGGCATCCGATGTTCATGTCGTAGCATGGCTGTTCGGTGACGGGGTATTTCACGCCATCAACCGTGATATTCTTCGGCATGCTCAGTGCCTCCTTACTTCAGATCCCAAACGAAACCCGGCACCGCTTCAAGGTCGCCAGGACCAAGTGTGCGGTTTGCAATCCACACATCGCCTTCGCGCTTGAAATCTCCACCTCGAGGTTCGTACCAAAACGACGTACTTTTGATGTGCATTGGGTCGAACGTCGCCGGTACGGTTCCAACCTTCCGGCCGCTCTGCATCACGTCGAGGCGCCCTGCCGGGATATCAGCACTACGACCAACCGACTTCAGCAATTCAGGCAGGCCGTATTCCTGCACCGCGCGACGGTCGAACCGTTGAGCCATTCCATCGTCAAAGTAGCAGATCACATCGCCGGTCATCGTATCATCCACGCGCCGCATCGCCTGTTCCTCCTTTTGGATTATGTCAGTTCACGCCGCTACTCACGGCCTTCGCTTGCTCATCACACAACTCGACGACCGCCATAATGAATTTGTCGCTCGCGCAGATTTCCCGACCATCTAGGAACCGACGCACGTAAGCGAGCGGTCGCTTGTAGCCTTTGCGGGCTAGTCGCGCGGCGATCTCCGTCTCGGTCAGCGCGTTATGTTGGATGGCCCACCGAGCGTGCTCATGCATCGTCTGTGAGACATTAGGTTGGAAAAAAGCCACGGCAGTTCTCCTAGCTCAGATCGACGTCGAACGTGCCGCCCCGGATGCGCTCAAGTCGCGCCGCGAGTTTGAATTGCACCCACTGCGGAAAGATCACGGCATCGCCTTCGACGCGACACCCATCAAGAATTTCAACAATGATACTCACGGCTTCGCACGACGCTCCGGCTCCAACCTCTCTCGCAACATTGTCAGGCCATGCAGCCTGATCGTTCGGAGCTTGCGACACATAACTGACGGCCATCGGCAGGCCCTCCTATCCCGGTTTCCACTTGTCGGTGATCTCACGCACGGCAACTACTGCCGGATCGATTGGACCGAGTTTGTGATGATCGCGCACGACGCGCTGGAACGGTCCTGGCTTTCCCCGCTCATGGTCGTCACGCTCTCGCTGTGTGCGGAAGCCGTGCAGATCGTCCTCCGGCTCTCCAGGAGACCACCACACATACACCTGCCCCACTTCCCACGGCTGTGCTTTGCGGATTGCGTTGCGGCTCGTGATCATGATGAAGCCATCGCCGAACTCGACGCGGCAACTGTTCATCTTCCCACGGGCAGTGACGCGGCACTCTTGCCCCTTCCTGCCGCAGCGATCCCAACGGAAGATGTACGTCTGCACGGCCATGGCTACTTTCTTGTTGAGGATTGATCTTGATCGACGGTGTAGCGGATGCCGTGAGGCGGGTTGGCCTCATGCTTGTTCGGGCAGTCATGACACGGCCACACGTCATCCTCGCACCACTGCCGCCCTTCGCTATCTGACGCGCAGCACGGCGGCGCTAGATAGATGTGCTGGTGATCCACAAAAACAGGCATGCTGTGCCCTTTTTAGATATCGATCTTGTTCCGCTTGCCCTTGCGGGCTCGCTCAATCTGCTCTGCCTTCCAGTATTTTCGGATCGTGCTTTCCGCGAGCTTCGTTCCCGCAGATTCGAACCGCTTCACGATGGCGGGAACGCTCAAACCTTCGTGCAGCCACTTATCGACTTTGACCATGATCTCCGGTTTAATCTTTGTCGGCTGTCCGAATGGAACGCCGCGCTCCTGTGCTCGCTTCACTCCCGTTCGGGTTCGCTCCTGAATCATCTCTCTTTCGAACTGTGCCGCGCCGGATAGCAGGATCAAAACGAACTTGCCGATTGGCGTGGTTGTGTCGATGTACTCGGTGATCGAACGAACTCCGATGTTCTCGTCTGCCAGCCCTTGCACGAACGTGTAGAGGTCCATGTGGTTGCGGCCGATACGATCCAGCTTCCAGACGACAAGCGTCATGCCGGTGCGTAGCTGACGCCTTGCCATTTCGCGCGCTGGTCGCTTCGCCGCGATGCCGGAAATCTTCTCCACGTGAATGTTCTCGGGATGCACACCTGCACGTTGTAGCGCAACGATCTGCATGTCCGGGTTTTGTTCCTGCGTGCTAACGCGCACATAGCCAACGAGCTTGGGGTCGTACTCTACTTCGAGACGCGTCGGCTTCGGTTTCGACTGTTTCAACGGCTCACTTCCGCACTTGCTGCAAATCGATCCTGTGGACTAAATATAGCCTTTCTTGTTGCGCGTCAACAAATCAAGTGCTATATCCACCGTCGGCAGCTTTGATGAGGAAGCGGACATCGCGCCCGCCATAGGAGAGAACGATGAAACACGCACGCGACGACTACAACCGCATCCAAGACCCAGAAGGGAAGATACCGGAAGACGAGCCCGTTTTTCTGATCCGTGGGCAAGACGTGGCCGCGCCAGCAACCCTTCGTGCGTACGCGCTTTTGGCTCACGAGCGGGGCGCAAATCGAGACATCGTCGATGCGGTTCTTGACCACGTTCGTTTGATGGAAGATTGGCAGCGGATGGCTGCTTGCAAGGTGCCCGACCTGTAGTCGCGGCCATGCCTACTTTGAGGGATAAGAGGAAGTCACCATGACCGACGAACAGCACAAAGAACACTTCCGCAAAACGCTTCGCGCACTGCCAGGGTATCCGTGGCTTCCGTGCCCAATTTGCAAGGGAACTGGAAGCTGCGACCACATCGCAGCAGAGCGTGCGCAGGCGGCAATTCCGGGGCTTGTTCTGGAGCCCCAGCCGACGTCCGCTTTTCAGTAGTTTCGACCGTTATCAGAAAGCCCAGCTTCCCGCTCGCGCGGGCAGGTCTGCGAGACACGGGTGTCCACTATCTCGCAGCACTAATCGGCACCCCGGCCCGGAACCGCAGCGATGCCGAACCGGGCCGGTTCAACTTCAACATCGAAGGCCAGCCATGCGTGACCCGACAGCACAAACGAAACCGATGACGCTAGGTCAGCAGATCGTCGCGGCTCACGAGGCCGATATGATTGCCGAGCCGTGCGAGTTGGCGCAACGCATAGACGACGCGGTCCATGCCGAACGTCAGCGGTGCGCCAAAATCGCTGAGTCTTGGATGTCCGAAGACTGCGTGATTGCGAAGGGTATTGCAGACGAAATTCGATCCAATCAACCGACTATCGTTTAGGGCCACGACGATGAGCAGCCACCGGTCGGCAATCGAGATTGAAGATATGACGTGTCTAGAAGAATTTACAGATCAACCGTTACTCGATAAGGCCCGTCCCATGGCACGCTCAACTAACTGGCAACCGCCCATGTCGCTCAGTGAGCGCGATTGGTTCGACAAAGTTCCGAAGTCGGTGCTGTTTGAGATCGCGCGCCAGTTCGCAATGCTTGTTGCTGACGATCATTCCGAAGGCGCAGCCATCGCGCACATGGCGAAGGAATGGGAAGTGCTAAAGCTCAACGGACTGGTGCCGCAGAAGCCCGCGAAGCTCCGCACCGACGAACAGATTGTCGCTTCGTGGCCAGAGTACGCGCAAAAGCGCTACTTGGCTGAAATCAACTCCAACACTTAGGCCCGCCCCAATGTCATTCACGATCAAACCACCCGCGACCATGATTGCAGTGGAAGAACTGCGCGATGCAGCAGGGAACCTCATTGCGCGTCGAGTTGGCGAGGTGCCCACTAAGGTGGAAGCCGATGCGGCTTCGCTGCGCAAGCGACCTCACGAAATCATCGCAAAAGCTCTAGTCGAGATCGACGAAGATTTTAGAGGCTTGTCGGTGGACGACAAAGCAAGCGTGATCCGATCACGTCTGATCGAGTGGGGATACGACATTGTTCCGCTCGACGAAAGCGCGTGGCGGCAGCTTAGATGAGTTAGCGGACATTCCAAGGAGAACGTTATGCACGTTGCAGGTAAGCCGAGAATGAGCAGCGGATATGTCGAAGCCCAGTCGCGCATGGTCCATCACGGCGGAAGCTACGAGCACGTTCCTGCCCATGCGTGGGCGCGTTTTGGCGACCGTATGTTCGTGCTAGACGCAGAAGACGACGTTCCATCGCACGCACTCGTCGCGAAGTGCGAGGCTATGCTCCGAAGGGGATGCGGCTGGCGGGTCGCCACGTCCGCTTTTCAGTAATAGAAACCTCAACAGCACAGGAACAGCTTTGTGAGATTTCCTAGCTTCGCACGGAAACCCGCCGCCATCGCCGAGCCATATCCGACCGATCGCATAACGTGGACGGGCGATTATGCGACATGGGCCGACGCGGTTGCGAATTGCGGCGACGGCTACAACACTGAGACAATCGCCGAGCACTACGTGCGAAGGTATGAGGCGGTTTCGAGTGATGTCGCGGCGACAATCGCTAGCACGGCAGCGACAGAGCACATCCTCAGATATCTCGCGGCGCTCTCGTTTGCAGAGCCGATTGAGGGCGTGACTCGTATCTTGGACTACGGCGGGGGGTATGGCAGCCTCGCGTCGATCTTTCCTCATCTAATGCCGTCGCGGAAATTTCATTTTGATATCGTCGAGACGCCCGCGGTTGTGGCCCGCTCAAATCGAATGGGCGCGTCACCTGACAAGCGGTTTTTTGAACGCATAGATCAGGCTGAGGCGCGCTATTCGCTCGTGATTTTCTCCGGTACTCTGCAATATCTTGAGAACCCCTTGGCGGCATGGAAAGCCGTATCTAGACTGCCCTGCCCGGCGATTATGGTCGGACGCCTCACGATCATGCCATCGCTAACCCGCGACCGCCTGGCCGTGCAGAACGTACCGAGCGCGCCGTTTGCCGGCCGCTTCCCGTGCTGGCTGTTTCACCCTGGCTTTGCTGACCATTTCGCCAAATCCGGCAAGGTCGCGCTGCGTTGGGACTCGCCTGGCGATACCATGCGCGTAGACAATGAAACGTTTTGCGATCAAGCATTGTTGGTCGTCAGGTGACAGCGCGCCCCCGCTGCCGTGAGGGGGATCCGGCAGCGGGGGATTGCGGCGCCGAGCGATCGGCGCCGACCGTAAGCCGGACGGGGAGGGCCGGTTACGGGATCTCCAAAT
The DNA here is from genome assembly GCA_947475855.1 of Bradyrhizobiaceae bacterium. Taxonomy (GTDB): domain Bacteria; phylum Pseudomonadota; class Alphaproteobacteria; order Rhizobiales; family Hyphomicrobiaceae; genus CAMDPA01. Next base: position 740 of record CANJPN010000389.1, on the reverse strand, counting down.
AAAGTTACGGCCTATGGATGCCGACCCACGTCACCGCGAACGCGACAAAGCACACCCCGCCGAAGCGAAGTGCCCAGCGCGGATTTTGCGCGAGATAAGTTCGTGTTTCGGCTACTTGAGAGCAGATCCAAGCATGCGCTCGAGCAGCGAAACCGCTAGTGTCGGCTCGCGGATCGCAATGATTCCGACCACCGTCACAGCCAGCCAGGCTAGCCACTCTTTGTGGCCCATGTCCCGCCACCACGGATTCGAGTTCGCCGGACGCTGCTCGATTGTCTCGAGCCTGGTCTCTAGCCGGTCCATGCGATCGGCAAACCCGGTCCGGAGATCCTCGAGTCTCGTGTCGATATGGTGCGCTAGGCTCAACACTTGTTGCTCGCTCGATTTGCGGTTTAGGACTTGACCCGCTTCGAGGCGCCCTAACAGGTGCCAAATCTGTGCCAGGTACGAACTCGGGCCGGTCATCGGCGAAACGTCGTGCGAACTCTGAAAGTTGCTCTGCGGCGCTGCGATTTCCTGCCATTCCCGCGGTTCCATGGGGCATGTGCTTTCCTTGTAACACGATGCACCTCACGAGCCGGATAAGGCCGCGATGTGAAAGCCGGAGCGATACTGCATCGCAGAAGCGGCTGAATTGTTCGGTTGCACTGCCGGAGCAAAAGTACGGCAGATAGAGCCCTGTGCCTGCGTCGGGCGAGGGCGTGGGATGAAGCTAGTGGAGCTCTATGCGCGGGTCAGGC
>CANJPN010000388.1 GCA_947475855.1 Bradyrhizobiaceae bacterium | reverse complement strand
GACACAAGGTAAGCCCGAAGAAATCATAGCCAACGAAGACGTCCGGCGGGTGTACCTGGGTGATATGTTCGGTTAAGTAGCCAAGTGTAAACCTTGACGCGGCTTTCGAGCCGTCTTGGGGGATGGTCCATCGACCGGGACAGTCTTCGTGTATGATTTGACAAGCGACATTGGCGATAGCGAACACCGCTGCCCTGTCGCAATGTCTGGGTTAATGGGTCAGCGGCGACATGGCGATCTCGCCAAGACTGGAGATGCGGCACGGCCAGCAATTGGTGCTCACGCCCCAGTTGCAACAGGCGATCAAGCTGTTGCAACTCTCCAACATGGAGCTTTCGGCGTTCGTCGAGGCCGAACTCGAGCGCAATCCGCTATTGGAGCGTGACGAGCGCGGCGAACTTCCCGATGTGCAGGCGCAACGCGAAGCCGCCGCCGAAGAGGCCATCCCGCGTCTGGATCTCGACGAAGCGCGCTCGGAAGTTTGGCTCGATCTGTCGCAGCCCGGTGGTGGCGATGCAGCGACGGTGCTCGATACCGCGCCGGAGAACGTGTATCCCGACGCTTCGCCGATGGATGTCGATCCCCAGCTCGGCGCGGCCGGCTGGACCGGTCTGAGGCAGCACTCGAACGGCTCGGCCGGCGGCGGCGGCGACGATGTCAATCTCGAGGCTTTCGCAACCAGTGGCATATCCCTGAAGGAACATTTGGCCGAACAGCTCGCGGTCGCGATCGTCGATCCGATCGAACGGCTGATTGGTCATTACCTCATCGATATGGTCGATGAAACCGGCTATCTGACGATAGACTTGCCGGCAGTGGCCGAACGGATGGGATGCGCGGAAAGTCTCATCACGTCGGTGCTTGGAGTGCTTCAGACGTTCGATCCGCCGGGCGTGTGTGCGCGCGGGCTCGCCGAATGCCTTGCTCTCCAGCTCAAGGATCGCAATCGTTACGATCCGCAGATCGCGGCTTTGCTCGACAACCTCCCGCTTCTCGCGAGCCATGATTTGCAGCGCCTGCGCAAGGCAGTCGGCGTCGACATGGACGAACTCGCCGAGATGATCAACGAGATCAAGCAACTGTCGCCAAAGCCCGGCCTCAGCTTCGGCGATGTCGAGATGCAACCGGTGATTCCGGACGTATCGGTTCGCGCAGCTTCCGACGGCAGCTGGATCGTTGAATTGAACTCCGACACGTTGCCGCGCGTTCTTGTCGACCGCTCGTATTTCGCGCGCGTCTCGAAGGGAGCCGCCCAGGCCAAGGACAAGGAATACCTCGTCGATTGCCTGCAGACGGCGAACTGGCTGGTGAAAAGCCTCGATCAGCGCGCCCGTACGATCCTGCGTGTATCGGAGGAAATTGTACGACAGCAGGATGCGTTCCTGACGTTGGGGGTGCGCTATCTTCGCCCGTTGAACCTGAAGACCGTCGCTGACGCGATAAAAATGCATGAATCTACGGTGTCGCGTGTCACGTCCAACAAGTACATCGCGACCCCGCGCGGGATTTTCGAGCTGAAGTACTTTTTCACCTCGGCCATCGCGTCGGCGGGGGAGGGCGAGTCGCATTCCTCCGAATCGGTTCGGCATCGCATTCGCGAGTTGATCGACCACGAGGCGCCGCAGGCCGTGCTGTCCGACGACACGATCGTGGAACGCCTCGCGGATGAAGGCATCGAGATCGCGCGGCGGACGGTCGCGAAGTACCGGGAGGCCTTACGCATCCCCTCATCTGTGCAGCGGCGCCGGGAAAAGACCATGCTCAGCAGGGTCTCCCGGACGGCTTGAAGCCCAGTGCAATAGTCCCGACATGATGAGCTGACATGGGTTGGGCGGAGTGGGTAAATCCTGTTGCCGGACGTGATTTGACACTTGCGCTGATGGCCACTTAGCGTTGTTTAGAAGGCACGGACGGGGTCGGGACCGAGCTGGGACTGGACTGAAGCTAGAACTCCAGAATGGAGCCGAAGATACCGCTATGTCGCTGCAAGTCACGGGCAAGAATATCAACGTCGGCGAGACTTTCCGGAGCTATGTCGCTGACAAGCTGGACGCAGCCATCGAAAAGTATCTGGGAAAGTTCGTTGCCGCCCACGTGCGTGTCGAGAAAGAACGTGGCCGGTTCCTGACGAGCTGTTCGGTCCGGGTGCGTACCGGATTGATGTTGGAGAGTTCAGGGGAGGGAACGGACGCTTATTCGAGCGCCGATGCCGCCTTTGAGCATCTGGAAAAGCGGTTGCGGCGCTACAAGCGCAGGTTGAAGAATCGCCATCACGGCGATGTGGCCAACGGCGCTGAGGCTTCGGGGATCGAGGTCAACGATTTCGTCGTCGAGTTGTCCGACAAGGACGAGGGGGCGGGCAACAAATCCAAAAAAGGAAGCCAGGACAGCCCTCTAATCATCGCAGAGAGCGCCAGGACGTTGCTCAGCGTCCCCGTCAGCGAGGCCGTCATGCGGTTGGACTTGACGGAGGAGCCCTTTTTGGTGTTTCGCAATGCTGGAAGCGGTGAGGTAAACGTCGTCTACCGGCGAACCGATGGAAACATCGGTTGGATTGATGCGGCGACTTCGGCGGGTGCAGACGATCGCCGGGGAAAGTCTCCCGGGGCTAAGTCGGGGTATGCGATGGCGGGGCTCGTACCATCGCCTAAGCAATCGGCGGGTGGTCGTTCCAAGCGGAGTTCCTGAGCCGTCGGCAAATCGGTGCCGGCGGACGTGCTGATTACCGTTTGGTCCTTTGGGGCAGATCGCGAGCCATGGAACTTTCAGACCTCCTCACACAGCGCGGAATAATTCCCACGCTCAAGGCCAAGACCAAGAAGCAGGCACTTCAGGACTTGGCCGAGCTTGGGACCGCTGTGACGGGGCTTCCGACGCGCGATCTCGTCGAGGGGCTCATGCAGCGGGAACGGCTGGGCTCCACGGGGCTCGGCGGCGGAATTGCCATCCCTCACGCCAAGTTCAAGGGGCTCGAGCGTATCCAGTGCCTCGTCGCTCGCCTGGACCAGCCGGTCGAGTTCGAAGCCATCGACAACGAACCCGTCGATTTGATCTTCGTGCTTCTGGCGCCGGAGCATGCGAGCGGTGATCACCTGAAGGCGCTGGCCCGGATATCGCGTCTGCTACGCGAGCCCAAGGCTCTCGAGCGCCTGAGGGCCGCGCGGGATGAAAAGAGCATCTTCGATATCCTGACCCAGCCGGTGGCCTCCCACGCGGCCTGATATGTAAGCCTGCCGTCACTGTGAACACGGAGTGCCCTTCCGGGCATTTTTCTGTTCGCCCATTGTGGCTCGGTGGTCGCCATGATTTTATCCGGCGCCGCTGCCGCCTGACGGCGCGGGTTCAATCATTCTCCGCATGACCCAGGGAACGTCATCAATGCCATCACCGATTTCGCGCCGCGGCCTCAGCGACGAGCAGGAGATGATGCGCGAGAGTTGCGCGCGGTTCGTCGACAACGTCGTGCTGCCCTACATGCGCACGAACTGGAAGAAGGAATGGTCGATGGAGCCGGAGGGCCGGCTTCCCGACGAGATCCTGATCGAGGCCGACAAGATCGGCATTCGCACGCTGGGCGTTCCGGTCGAGTACGGCGGCATCGAGCTCGACAAGAAAACCGAGATCGCGACGTTCGCGCTGATTTCAGAAGAGATCGCGCGCGGTGACTCTGGTCTCGCCGACAAGCTCGTGCAGAACTGGAAGGTCTCGGTCCTGCTCCGCAATCTCGCGCCCAAGCACCTGCAGGAGAAGTGGTTCAAGCGGCTCGTCGAAGACCCGAAGTTCCTGCTCGCGCATTGCCTCACCGAGCCGTCCGGCGCGTCCGACCGCTGGCTACCCTACGACGTGCCGGAAGCCGCGATGCGGACGCGCGCGGTGCGCACCAAGGGCGGCTGGGTCATCAATGGTCGCAAGCAGTTCATCTCGAACGGCTACGACGCCGGCCTCTACGTCGTCTACGCGACGAGCGAGCCCGGTGTCGGCATGACCAAGGGCACGTCGAGCTTCCTCGTCCCGCGCGACACCAAGGGTCTCACGGTCGCGCGGTGCAACGAAACTCTCGGCTGCCGTTTCATGAACAACGGCGAGCTGGTGTTCGAGGACATGTTCGTGCCCGACGACCATCTGCTCGTCGAGGGCAATTCGCTGGCGAAGGCGGGTGTGTACTTCCGTCCCGGCAAGATCATCCAGGCCTCCAAGAACCTCGGGGTCGGCGTACGCTGCATCGAGGTCGCACAGGAGTACGTCCAGAACTACGTGCAGGGCGGCAAGATCCTGATCAAGCATCAGGCGGTCGCGGTGCGGCTCGCCGATATGATCGTGCGCGTGGAAGCCGTGCGTGCCCTGCTCGACCGCGCCAGCGCCGCCGTGGACGACAACGCGCCCGACGCCGATGCGCTCTGCAACATGGCGAAGGTCTATGCGTCGGAAGAGATCATGAAGGTCGCCACGCATTGCATCGAGCTGCACGGCGGCAACGGCATCATGCTGGACTTCGGCGTCGAGAAGCTGTTCCGCGATGCCGCGATTTTCCTGCACATGGACGCGACGACCGACATCTCGAAGTTCAAGATCATCAAGTCGCTCTATCCGCAAACGGCCGGCAAGTATGCGGGCAAGGAAGATTGACCTGCAGGTGGGGACGGTAGCGAATTCGCGGCGAGGCCGTGACTGGGCTGCCGCCCCATCTTCGGCAAGGCGGGCCTGCTTGGCGGGACACCCGCCAATCCGCCCGTTTATTACGGCTTCGGTTTCGCTTGCGGAGGATGCAGCCGCGTGTCGAGCGCGAAGCGCTCCTGGGTGTGCAGGCGGTATTTGCCAGCGGCCCGAGAGGGCGTGAACATCAAGTTCCAGCTCGCGGTCGAGACGGCGCTGGGAATGACGACGAAGGCGTGCGCGGACAGGAGGGCGGAGCCGCGCTTCTGTTGGCCTGCGCTGGGCCTGCCGGGCCGCAGCCAGTTGGGATTGGGCACGTCGCCGGGCTGAACGACATGTACCGCTGCGGGATCGGTAATTTCGATCGCGGTGAGAACGTAGGGCACCGTGTCCAACGAATCGAACCCCGTATGAACCGCGACTTCCAGAATCGCGCAGGCCGGATCGAGACTGCAATAGACGGCGCGGACGCCCTGCTCATTCCAGCGTCCGCCGGCACGATACGCGCCTTCGCCGCTGTCCCATGTCTGGGCGTAGACGGTCCGGTCGAGGCGCCACGCCAGCAACGCGGTCCCGCCGAGTGCGCCAGGAAGCGGCGTCACGTGTAGACACCGTACTCGATCCGCATCAGATAAGTTTCGACCATCTCGGTTCCGACCGATGTCGCCAGCAGATCGATGGGCCGCAGCTGGTTGAGGCCTATCGCTGGGCGTTCGAGCCACCGCTCGGCTGCGTCCTGCGAACCCAAAATGGCGGTTGCCTTGGCGAGAATCTCCGCGAACTTCCAAGTCCGGCTGCCTTGCTCGCGGCTGAGTGGCTTGGCCTTGGAGGCCTTGCTACGCTGGAAGGTTCTGAGGCTCATGCCGATCGCCTTTTCCAGCGATGTCGTCGGCTCAATGAGTTGAAGCGCGCCAATGAGGTGCGTGAGCGCGCGGGCAGGCATTCCTTGCAGGATCATATCGTGCGCATCGAGAGCGTCGGTAACGTCGTGCTTCAGCACGCGAGCGCCGCCGAGCAGCGCAGCGGCTCCCTGCAGCTCGGCTGGGATTTCGGAAGATGCTGGTGGGCTTGCAATGGTCACGGCGACGATCCTTGCGTCATGTGTCGCAGAATATACGACACCTGGCGCTAAGTCGCAATGCCAGTCGATTTACCCGACTCAGGCAGGCGGCAGGGCCAACGTATCGGTGTGACCGACGATGGCGCCGGTGCGTTTCACGGCGTGCCAGGCGCCGATCGTCTTGGCATCCAGACGTCCGGTTTCTTCGACGGCCCCGGCGAACCCGGTAGCGAGGTCGGCAATCAGGCCGGCGTCATCCGGGCCGAGACGCCACGGCGTGTCGGCCTCCGCGATCGAATAGCTGGCTTTGCGGAATGCGGTGGCAAGGCTCGTCGGGGCGTCAGGACCAGCGGAGGCGCCGAAGCCCTTGTCGGTCTTCTGATGTGCGATGAAGGCCTGGCGCATCGATTCGTCGGCGGGGTGCTCG
>CANJPN010000387.1 GCA_947475855.1 Bradyrhizobiaceae bacterium | reverse complement strand
CTGGCCGCGGCTTGGATTGCCGCCGCGACCAGCAGCAATGCAGGCACGGCCAACCTCTCCGCTAATGGTTTCGGGGTCAACCTGGCTGCCGCGACCGGTACCAATGGCTGGTCAGTCAGCAACGCTGGCAATGGCACTGGCGTCAGCCTGACGGGCTCGGCCAATGCCGATCAGCTCATCGGCGGCACAGGTGCCGATACCCTCAACGGCGGCGCTGGCAATGATACGCTGACGGGCGGCGCGGGTAACGACATCCTGGTTGGCGGCTCAGGGTACGATGCAGTTAACTACTCTGGTCTCGGCCAGACAGTTACTCTTTTAGCGGCTGGCGTAATTCAGAAGGGGGGCGGGCTTGGTACCGATACCATATCTGGCGTGGAGAAAATTGTGGGTTCCACCGGTCTGGCCAACTACATAGATGGGTTTGTCTCTTCCGTCCAAGTGACTGCCTTCAACGTTGACCTTGGTAATAACTACCTGGAGGTCTCGGGTATACCCGGGCTTGGAACAATTACGTTCGCGGTAGAGAATTTCGTAGATGTGCGCGGTACGGCAAATGCCGACACAATAATCGGAAATGCGGCTGCCAATAGATTGAGCGGAGGCGGTGGACTCGATTTCTTAACCGGCGGTGGTGGCAGCGACTCGTTTATCTTCAATCAAGCCCTCATTTCGGCTAACCGTTCCACCATAACCGACTTTACTCATGGAGTAGATAGAATCGAACTTGGATCGAACGTTTTCGGGTCGTTGCATGCGACGTCCGGCGTGCTCAACAACAATGAGTTCCATATTGGTGCGGCGGCGCTAACAATTAACGATCACATCATCTATAATAGCATTAGCGGTGCGCTGAGCTACGACGCCGACGGTAGCGGAGCGGGGGTGGCGATCCAGTTCGCCACTCTCTCGTCTGGCCTGACCACTATAACGAATGCTGATTTCCGGGTTGTTTGATCCGATGCCTAACGACAGATGGTGAAGTTGGGGCGCCGAAGAAGTAGCGTCTTCTTGGCTGCTTTGTTTGGCCTCCGGGCGAGCGTTAAACATCGCAGGGAACGAAGGATAGGCAATGTCGACAGAGCAGCAGCACGTGCAATTCACGGATCGTCTCGACGTTTTGGATGTGTTTGCCAACGACTTCATCAGCCTCGAGATCCGCGAGGGCGTGACAATGCTGACATTCGGCTTGCGTCGCGTGGCGCTCGGCCGGTCCGCGCCCGACGGCAAGGTGCTGACGCAGCGGACGGTAGTGGCACGCCTCGCGCTGACACCGTCGGCTGTCACCGATATGCTGCGCCAGTTCAGCGCGATCCAAACCGAAGTTGCAGACCGCGCCAGACAGCAGCAGGGCTGATCGGCGGGTCTCGCGCGCCAGCACGAATGTAGTGCGGCATCACTTCGCCTCCCGCAGCGCTCGCTCCATCTGGTCGCGCAGCGGCTTCAACAAGTAGGAGGCGAAGGTGCGCTCGCCGGTGGCGATGAGGGCTTCCGCCGGCATGCCCGGCACGAGGCGGATGGAGCCGAGCGCGGTCAAGTCGGCGTCGGTCATGCGGATGCCGATCAGATAGTAGGAAGCACCTGTCTGTGGCTCGACGGTTGCGCTCTCGGGCACGCGAAACACGGTGCCGGTGATCTCCGGCGTGGTGATCTGGTTCAGGCCGGGAAACCGGATACGCGTACGCTGTCCGGCGTAGAGCTGATGGCGGTCGGTCGGTGCTAATCGCGCCTCGACGATCAACGACTGGCCAGTCGGCACGATCGTCATGATCGCTTCGCCCGGCGAAATGACACCGTTGATGGTGTGGACGGCGAGGCCGTGAACGATGCCGTGGACCGGCGCCCGTACGTCGACGCGCATCAGCTGGTCCTCGGCTGCGGTGCGCTTCTCCGCGAGTTCGGCGATCTTGGTCTCGGCCTCGCGGATGTCTTTGGCCACCTCGGTCGCCCTATCGCGGTCGAGCTGGCTGATCTGCAGGTCGGTCTCGGCGATCTTGCCGTGGCCTTGCGCGATCTTCGAGCGGAGTTCTCCGACCATGGCCTCCATGCGGTAGACCTCGCGCTCGAGCTCGGACCGGCGCGGCCGCCTCACCAACAGGGCGTCCATCGATGCGATGGCATCGAAATCACCGCGGGAAATTGTCAACTGGCCAAGCGCTGCCGACATCTGAGCCTCGAGACCGGCGATTTCCTCGTGCAGTTGCTTGACCCGCTCTCCGAGCTGCTGCTTCTGGCCATCGCGGACGGCGGTCCGCGCCTTGAATAGCGAGCGCTCACCTTCGATGATCTTCGCCGTCTCGGGGTTGCTTGCGGCGGCGGCCTCGAGGTCTCCGGGGAGCGACATAGCCTTCGCTGCATCCCGCTCGGCGTGCAGGCGGGACAGGCGGCCGCGCAGGGCCGTGAGCTCGTTCGACACGATGGCGAGGATCGCCCGCGTCGACGTATCGTTGAGCTGCACCAGCACGTCGCCGGCTGTCACCTGCTGGCCTTCGACGACGTTGATCTTTGCAATAATGCCGCCGGTGGTGTGCTGCACCTTCTTGACGTTGCCCTCGACCGCGACGGTGCCGGCCGCGATCAAGGCTCCATCAAGCGGCACCGCTACGCTCCAGAGCGTTGCTCCGCCCACGGCGATGATGATGGTGGCGGCCATGGCCCATAGCGTGCGGCGGACGGCTGTTCGGGTCGTTGTCATGGCAGCCCTCGACGAGAAGAAGTGAAAACGCCAGTGGAACGCAACTGCTCAAACCACCTTGGGTATCGGACGTTTGAACTGTTGTGCGTTGAGCACGAACTTCTGCAGCACTTCATCGCGCGGCCCTAATGTAATCATGTCGCCTTCGTGCATCAGCAGCAGGAAGTCGACGGCCGCGATCGCCTGTGGGCGGTGGGCGATGACGATGGCGATGCCCTTCCTGGCCTTCACGGCCGAGATCGCCCGCACTACCGCCGCCTCGCCGTCCTGATCGAGGTTGGCATTGGGCTCGTCGAGCACCACCAGGAACGGCTTCTTGTAGAGCGCCCGGGCGAGCCCCAACCGCTGGCGCTGGCCGGCCGACAGGTGCGTGCCGCCATTGCCGATGCGCGTGTCGTAGCCGCCGAGCGCCTTGACGTGATCGTGGAAGCCTGCGGCCTCCGTCGCGGCGATGATATCGGCCGGGCTGGCGTCGGTCTCGAAGCGCGCGACGTTCTCACCGATGCTGCCGTCGATCAGCTGCACGTCTTGCGGCAGATAGCCGATGGCGCGGCCGAGATCGACCGGCGACCATTGCGTGATCGAGGCGTTGTCCAGCAGCACGTTGCCGGCGTGCAATGGCCACAGGCCGATGACGCCGCGCGCTAGGCTCGATTTGCCGGAGGCAGAGGCGCCGATGACGCCGAGCGCCTGTCCGGCCTCGAGGTGGAAGCGGGCCCGTCGAACGACAATCTTCGGCGGGTTTGCTGGCGAGCCTGGCGCGGTCACGGTTATATTGTCGACGTCGAGGCTCTTGGCAGGCGGCGGCAGCGCGAACAGCTGGGGCTGCGATGGGAACAGTCGCAGCACCTTGTTGAGCCGCGTGTAGCCGTGGCGGGCGCCGACGAAGCCACGCCAGGAGCCGATTGCCATGTCGACCGGCGCAAGCGCCCGCGATGCCAGGATCGAGGCAGCGATCAGCGCGCCGGCAGACATCTGCCCCTTGATCGCCAGATAGGAGCCAAGCCCCAGCACGGCCGACTGCAGAATGGTGCGGAATGTGCGGGCAACGATGACGAGGGCGCCGACTGAGTACGTTTGGCGGCGCTGCGCGGCCATAGTGCGTGCGTGTACATTGTTCCACCGGCGGGCGAGGTCTGGCAGCATGCCCATGGCGCGGACGGCTTCTGCGGCGCGCACGATCGCCTCGGTGAGCCCGTTGAGCTCGCTCTTGGTCTCGATGAAGAGACGCGTCGAGTTCTTGCTCAGAAATTCAGCCAACAGCGTGAGCAGCAGAGACATCATTGCGCCGCCGACGATAAGCCAGCCGAGCCACGCATGTATCAAGAAGGCTGCGGCGACGTAAAGCGGCATCCATGGCAGATCGAAAAGCGCCGACGACCCGGGCCCCGCCAGGAAGCCGCGGATCGCCTCGAGGTGACGGAAGTTAACGAGCCCGCTTTCGACGCTGCCGTCGCCGAGCGCGGCACTCGATTGGCGTAGCGGCAACTCGGCCGCAACCGTCATCACCCGTGGACCGATTTCGGCGTCGATACCCTCGCCTATCAGGGCGAGCGCGCGCGCTCTCAGGAACTCAAGCTGGCCCTGCAGCGCGTAGGCAGCGATCGCGATCAGCGAAAGGGCGATCAATGTTGGCACGCTCTGGCTGCCGAGCACCCGATCGTACACTTGCATCATGTAGATTGAGCCGGTCAGCATCAGCACGTTTATGACGCCGGACGCCAGGAACAGAAGTCCCAACATCCAGAGGCTGGATCGCAGAACGGCTGCCAGGGACTGCTGTTCGGCCGGGTTCTGTCGTCGCAGAGCACGCGACGGGACAGGCGTTGTCGGGCTATCCACGCTCGCCAACTCCTTCGTCCCTATGACCGCGTATCGGCGGCGCTGAAGCCGGCAAACGCCAAAAAAAATACAACTGCCGCAATGGCACCATTGCGCTCCTCGGTTGAGCCAAAAGCAAGCACGTCATCGAGCCGATCGACAGCAAACAGTCCCCCCAGTAGCCACCACCCGCGTAGCCCCACAGCCTAAGCTATTGTCGGCGCCATTAGTAGTGTATATTCATCCGGTCAAGAAGCGCACAATCTGCTTGGTCGTCCAGCACCTTTGGCAGACCAGCTGCCGGCGCGATACTCGAACGAGGAGTAGCAGCGCATCTTCGGCTCGTTCGACCACGCATGCCAGAAGCGCAGATGATCCGATATTTCGGCCACTTCGCGGTCGAGCGCGGTATTGCCGGCGAGGCCGAAGATGTAGCCGGCGCCGTTGTCGTCGTACCAGTACATGGCCTCGTCGCGCCCGTAGTGGCTGTCGCCGCGCCAGACGATGTTGGCATGTCTCCAGCCCTGCGCGCCTCGAATGCGCTTCGTCAGATGCTTGATGACAGTGCGCACTTCCGTGCCCGCTGGCGTCTTCGCCGGCCGCAGGATCGCCGGCGACGGGAAGCCCGCTGCCGGCGTGATACACATGCATCGGCGCGAAGCCACGCTCGTTGCGGCGCGTCAAAAAGATCGACCGCGACCCCCACCGCTGCTTCTCGCATACCTATCCCCTTACCTCAGGCCGTCATCGGCTTCACTGTGCCCAACCACCGACAGCGCCGGGTTTCGTCGACCAGCATTCGCATCGTCCGTGGCGGGCGGATGACGAGCTGCTCGATGACGCGCGCCGCGATCCGGCCGACACCTTTGGTCTTGCGGCGGTTGTGGCGGAACGCGAACTCGTCGAGGTAGGCCTGCAGGTGCTAGTCGCGCACCGCGCCGGCGTGCGTGCCGAGCAGCCAGCGTTTGAGCAGCGAGATCGTCCAGTGGCAGCCCTGCACGGCGTCGTTCTCGCGCCGCTCGGCCTTGGTCTGCACGATGGCGTCGTGAGACCGCTTCTCCAGACTCTTCTTATTGTAGCCGGCGTGTCCGTCTGTCACGACGTGCGCGTCGGTGGCGACCTAGCCCGCCGCGAACAGCTTGGCCTAGAACCAACATTTGCGCCACCAGGGGCCACTTGGGCACAACACATTGAGTTGGCGTAGATTTTTTATGGCGGATCAGTAGTGTCCCAACGTTCGTTGTTGCCGGCACGATAAACGCTTGCGATACAAGGCGGAAGTGACGTTTCAGCCTGGTGTCGATTTGGACCTCGCCTCGATTCCCGCCGGAGCCGATCCTGCCCGCATGCAATCGGCGGCGGGGATGGGCGATGAACGAGGGCAAGTACGTGTTCGCGCAGGTGATGGAACACCTGCCGCTTTCGACGTTCCATCGCTGCGTGGCGCGCTACGACGGCGAGCACAAGGTCAAGCGGTTCACTTGTCTCGACCAGTACCTGTCGATGGCATTCGCGCAACTGATACCGTCCCGCCTATGAACTGACGCACTCGATGATCCAGGGATAAGAGCACAGGGACATCAATCGACCGTGCTCGTTGATCAAGCGTTGCCAGGCATGGCAGGCGGCGTCGATGATGGCATCATAATCCTCGAGCAGGCGGT
>CANJPN010000386.1 GCA_947475855.1 Bradyrhizobiaceae bacterium | reverse complement strand
TCGCCGAAGGCATCCAGATGCGCTCGCTCAAAATCTACGAAGCCGGCCGCCGCAACGAAACCCTCTGGCAGATCCTGCGCGACAACACCCGCTTCCCGGACGCAGCCCTCGGCGACATGCGCGCGCAGATCGCCTGCTGCCAGTTGGGCTCACGCCGATATGCAGAGCTGATCGGCCGCTACGGCCGCGCAACCGTCGAGCAGGCCATTCAGCGAATCTGGGAACAGGCCGACGCCAAGGTCCGCGCCGTCGTCGAGAAGATCCCCGACGGCACCTACTCGGCCGAGAGCTTCCTCGACAACGACGGCCGCACTGGCAAGCCCGTGCGCATCAAGGTGAAGGTAACCGTCGCCGGCCCCAAGCTCACCGTCGACTTCTCCGACATGAACCCGCAGACACCCGGCCCGCTGAACTCGGGCCTCTCTGGTGGCATCGCAGCCGCCCGCGTCGCCTTCAAGGCGCTGACCTCTCCCGATCTCGACGTCAACGAAGGCTGTTTCCGCGCGCTCGAAGTGATCAGCCCCGAAGGCACCATCGTCAACGCCAAGCCGCCCGCCGCCATCGGGTTGTGGAGCATCGCGCTGCCGACCACCATCGATACGATTCTGAAAGCGCTCGCCCCCGCACTTCCCGATGTCGTGCCCGCCGCGCACAAAGGCGACATGGGCGGCTGCTCGTTCTACGGCTACCGCGAGGACGGCTCGCGGTTCTTGCTGATGAACATCTTCGGCGGCGGCTGGGGCGGTCGACCAAACGAGGACGGCGAGGACGCCAGCGTCTCCGTATGCCAGGGCGACGTACGCAACTCACCCGTCGAGTTGCAGGAGATCCGCTACCCCGTTCTCGTCGAGGAGCACGCGCTTCGGGAGAACTCCGGTGGCAAGGGCAAGTTCCGCGGCGGCCTCGGTGTGCGTCTTACCTATCGCGTCGCCGTGCCGTGCAAAGTGACGATCAATTGCGAACGCACCGAATGCCCGCCGTGGGGAATCGCAGGCGGCGACAATGGCGCACCGAACACCGCCGTCATCAAGCCGAAATCTGGCCAGCCGCGCGTCGTCCTCAAAGGCACCGAAATCCCGCTCGAGCCGGGCGACGTCGTCACTTTCGAAACCGCCGGCGGTGGCGGCTATGGCGATCCCGCTCAACGCCCCCGCACCGCCATCGACAGCGACCTCCGCCAGGGCTTCGTGACGCAAACGTCGTAGGTCGGGTCAACCCCGGGCGCGCGGGACGCGCGAGCCGCGGGCGACCCGACGGATTGCTCGACGTCATGGAAGTCTGGTCGCGGCCAAGGGCCTTGACCCGACCTACTGCGCCATCTTCCCCCCCGTCCCCAACCAGTCCGGCGGGTTCGTCGTCTTGATGCGGCGGCCGTCTTTGACCATCTCTTTGATCGCCCCCGCGATCGGCATCGACAGCCCCGCGCTGTCCGCCATCCGTGACACGATCTGCATGTCCTTTAGCGCCCACAGGAACGAGACGTTGTCCCAGTTCTTCAGCGCATCGGACGCGCCGGACGACAGCAGCAGCGCCTCGCGCAGCTTCACGAGATCCATTCCGTTCGCCTCGCTCAGCCGCCCCGCCTCGATCAGCGCGATGCCGTTCACCCAAAGCAGGAAATTGTTGAGCGCCTTGCCGAACTGCCCCGCGCCGATGTCCCCGAGCAAGCGAATGTCCGAAGAAAACGTCTTGTAAACCGGCAGGCAGCGATCGAAGACGGCTTGGCTTCCGCCCATCAGCGTCAACATGGTGCCGGCCGCCGCCGCCTGCGCACCTCGGCAGATCGGCGCATCGAGAACGTCGACGCCCTTCTCGGCCGCTTTCGCCGCCAGCATTTTCACATGCTCGGGCGTACATGTTGCCGACACGGCGATCACCGAACCAGGACCCATCGTCGAAAGAAGTCCGTTCGCATCCAGCATCACCGACGACGCCTCGTGATCGTAGCCGACTGCGACGATCACGAGTTTCGCAGCCTTCCCGACCGCGGCCGGATCAGCAACGATCGTCGCGCCGGCCGCTTTCGCCGCCTCGCGGCACTTCTCGTCGATATCGCAGCCCGTAACGCCGTATCCGTTCCGCACGAGATGTCGCACCATCGCCTGGCCCATCCGGCCGACGCCCACGATCCCGACATGCTCTTTAGCGCTTTCAGCCATTTGCATTTCCTGCCGATTGAAGTTGTACCGCCCTGACGAGACGGTCCCCTCAATGATGATAAGCGCCCCAAGAGGTGCAGGCCAGCCGCTAGAGCATCATCCGACCAGACGGAATCGCTTTCGCAATTCGCTGGGCGGATAAAGATGCTCTAGATTCGATAGATTAGAGCAGTTTCATCCGATCATTCGATCGCTCCCCGGCGATCGCGTATGATCGGATACTACTCTAGCGACAACCGCTCGAAAGCCTCCTTGCCAATTGCGCGTCGAGCGAACATCTTGCCGCCCAGCGCACAATCAATTCGGGCTAACGCATCCGCCCGAGCACTTCGGGAGGAAGGCCAGTGATCAAGAAACGAGCGATACCGGCGAGAGGACCATCGCTGGTCTTGGCCGCTGCCTCTGCGTTGATATTCGCTTGCGCACCGGGACACGCCCAACAAGCACAACAAGCAAAGACCCTGAAGATCCTCGTCGGCTTCGCAGCCGGCGGCCCTGCCGATATTGTGGCCCGCCTCGTGGGCACGCGCATGGGCGAAACTCTCGGCCAGGGCGTTGTCATCGAGAATCGCGGCGGCGCCGGCGGCTACATTGCGACCGAAGCGGTAGCTCGCGCCGATCCCGACGGCGCGACCATCCTCATGACGCCGCTCGCCAACGCTGCGAATGAAGCGATCTACAAAACGCGCCGCATCAAGTACGGCGACAACCTCACCGCCGTCGCAGCCGTTGCCGAAACCGCCAACGTCCTTGTCGTGCATCCGTCACTCGGCGCCAAAACGGTCGGCGCTTTGATCGCGCTCGCCAAATCCAAGCCTGGCGACATCGTCTACGCATCCGCAGGGCGCGGCACGGCAACCCATCTCACCAGCGAGCTTTTCAACCTGATGGCCGGCGTGAAGATGAGCCCGGTGCACTATCGCGGCGGCGGCGAAACCATCCGTGATCTCCTCTCCGGCGAGGTCAAGGTGATGTTCTCGAGCATTCCACCCGTGCTCGAATTCATAAAGGACAGCCGGCTGACCGGCGTCGCAACCACCGGCCCCAAGCGCGACCTGGCACTTCCCGATCTGCCCACGGTTGCCGAATCCGGACTGCCGGGTTTCGACATGCGCCTTTGGCTGGGCTTCCTCGCCCCCACCGGCACACCACGGCCCGTGATCGATCGGCTCGCCGCATCCGTCGAACAGGCACTGAAATCTCCTGAAACCGTGAAGGCACTCGCCGCACAAGGCTTCGATCCACTCGTCGGCGGACCCGACCAGTTCGACAAATTCATGCGCGCAGAGATCGTGAAGTGGGGCAAGGTCGTCGAAGCCGTCGGCATCACGCCCGAGTAATGCGACATCGACTTCGCAACATCACAGACCCAATCATGAGCGCACTCGCATGAGCAGCAATGGAACTTCTTCAGCCCGCACGTCGATGTATAACGCGAACGTGCTCAAGATCGGCATGTTCGGTGCCAACTGCTCGTCATCCCGAACGGCAACACTCGTGCCGGAGCGCTGGTCCGCAAATTGGGCCGATTGCCTGAAGCTCGGCCACATGGCAGACGATGCCGGCATCGACTTCATGCTCCCGATCGGACGCTGGAAGGGCTACGGCGGCGAGAGCGATTTCCACGGCACCACGCTCGAGACGATTACGTGGGCGACAGGCCTGCTTGCAGCAACAAAACGTATCACGGTGTTTGGCACGGTCCACGCGCCGCTGTTCCACCCGATCATCGCAGCCAAGCAGATGGTCACCGCCGACCAGGTCGGCGCCGGACGCTTCGGCCTCAACATCGTCGCCGGCTGGAACGAAGGCGAGTTCGAGATGTTCGGCGTGGAGCAGCGCGAGCATGACGAGCGCTACGACTATGCCGAAGAATGGCTCCGCATAATGCACATGGCCTGGACCGGGCCTGAGCAATTCGATTTCGACGGCCGCTATTTCAAACTGAAGAACGTCCGCGCAAAGCCCAAGCCGTTCGGCGGCGCCCGCCCCCTGATCATGAACGCGGGATCGTCCGAAGCCGGCAAGGAATTCGCAATGCGAAATTGCGATGCGTTTTTCACTGCCACGGGTGCCTCGCGCTCGTCGCTCGACGGTGTCGCGAACCGAGTGAAGGAAGTGAAGGCCGACGCCGCCGCGAACAATCGCGAGATCGAAGTCTACACGATCGGCCAGGCGATCTGCCGTCCGACTCAGAAGCAGGCGGAGGAGTATCATCACTACGCCAACGTCGAATGCGCGGACTGGGGCGCAATCGAGCGAATGCTCGCGCTGCGCAACATCACGAGAGACAACACGCAGCCGGAAGAATACGCCGCCAAGCGCCGTTTCTTTGCCTCGCATTCGATCGGCGGCTATCCGTTCGTCGGCACGCCCGACAAGATCGCGGAAGAACTCGCCGTGGTATCGCGCGCCGGCATTCGCGGCATCGCGCTGTCGTTTGTGAACTACGTCGAGGAACTCCCCTATTTCCGTGACGAGGTGCTCCCGCGTCTCGCCCGCATGGGACTGCGAGAAGCGCTCTCATGACCCGCACTTCGAATCGGGTAGGAGGCGGGATTGCTCCCGCCGTCCTCCCACACCACCGTGCGTAGGGTTCCCTACACGGCGGTTCCTGTTGGTCTCCGCTTTGCGGTCCTCAATGCCTGTCACCCTATAAGCGCCCGGCGTTATCTCGCGGATTCCGTCCGCTACCTCCGGCCTCAAGCCCGCTCGCGCGGCATCTGCTCAAGGTGGTCAGAAAATCAGTCCAGCTTCTCCAACAGGTTCAGCCCTTCGCCGATTGGTTCGGCTACTACGGCCTCTGCTGTCATCCGCCGCCCCATCCCGACGCCTTACAGCGCCGGTAGCACACGTTCCCCGAAGGGATTGGGCAGGACAATGGACTTCCCGGGGTAAGACGCGTGACCTTCGTGCCATCTACCTGTCGCATCTACGGCTGCATCCTCCGAGTGATATTGGGCTTCGGGTTTCATGGCCCCCTCGCCCGAATGCAGACGCCTCATATGCGCTTCCTGTTCGTCAGGCCGGCACTTTGCCTGCAGCTTCCTTCAGATCCCGGATTGCTCCGGGCACCCTTGCTGTTCGGCTAGCAGTTCCCATCACCAGGGCCTGCAAAGGACTTTCACCTCCAAGTCATCGGCCGGATACCATCCCGGCCAAACGGTGCCTTGCGGCACCCAGCGCCATGCCTGGCGCACCATGAGAAAAGGCCCGCGGGTTTCCCCGCGAGCCCTCCGGCGCATGCGCCGCAACTTCAAAGATTGAAGCTGTTCTGGTCGAGCGCCACGTTGCCGTTGAGGTCCATGCGGAACTCCGCATCGCCCAGCGCGTCGATGTTGCCTTCGACGACCGTCTTGCCCAGACCGGCATCGTAGTGCGAAGTGACCTGCCCGACGTCGAGGGCCTTGTTCGGATCATAGGCGACGTACTGGAACGCCTGGTCTCCGCCGACCCCGATGTTGGCATCGATCCCGGAGAGATCGATCTTGTCGACCCCCTGATGGAAGTCGGTCACCGTGTCGTACTGGCCAGGAGCATTCACGCTGTCCTTGACGTCGCTGTACTCGAAGGTGTCCTTGCCGAGCCCGCCGGTCAGGATATCCGCGCCTTCTCCACCATTGAGGGTATCTTGGCCGCGTCCACCGTACATGCTGTCGTTGCCGGTGCCGCCGGACATGCGGTCGTTGCCCTGCTCGCCGTACATCACGTCGCTGCCATTGCCGCCACGCATGTCGTCGCGACCGCGACCACCCCACATCTGGTCGTCGCCCGTTCCGCCGTCCATGCGATCGTTGCCGCGCCCGCCGGACATGTGATCGTTGCCCTGTCCGCCCCACATGTCGTCGTTGCCGCGTCCGCCGTCCATGTGGTCGTTGCCGCGTCCACCCCACATGTCGTCGTTGCCGCGTCCGCCGTCCATGTAGTCGTTGCCACGGCCGCCGTGCATCTGGTCGTTGCCACGGCCACCCCACATCTCGTCGTTGCCGCGGCCACCCCACATGTCGTCGTTGCCGCGATC
>CANJPN010000385.1 GCA_947475855.1 Bradyrhizobiaceae bacterium | reverse complement strand
CGTTGCGCCGTGGAAGTCGGGTCGCCCCCGGCTCGCACTTCACGCGACCGGGGTTGGCCCAACCTTAGGGATCAGATAGCCCCGGCTGCTTCGGCAGCGGCGCGCTCGGCTTCGACGCGCTCCTTGTCTTCCTTGCCCTTCACGGTGGGGTCGCGATCGACGAACTCGATCACCGCGCGGGTGGCCATGTCGCCGAAACGATAGCCGGCCTTGATCACGCGCGTGTAGCCGCCAGAGCGGTCCTTGTAGCGCGGGCCCAGCACGTCGAACAACTTCTTGGCCATGTCCTCGTCACGAAGGCGAGAGGCTGCGAGGCGGCGCGAGTTGAGATCTCCGCGCTTGGCCAGCGTGATGTACTTGTCGATGACGCGCTTGAGATCCTTGGCCTTCGGCAGTGTCGTGATGATCTGCTCGTGGCGGATCAGCGAGGCAGCCATGTTGGAGAACATGGCCTGGCGGTGCGAGCTGTCGCGGTTGAAGCGGCGCCCCTTACTTCTATGTCTCATCGTAGGTCTCTTTTGCTTTCAGGTTGTGTATTGGTTTTGGGAGGTTCTTTGGCCTCGCCTTGAAAGATGGGCGATTGGAGAGTGGCGAATGGCCAATGGAAGATGTGCTCCATTCGCCATTGGCCATTTCGCCATTCGCGCCCTCAGTACTGGTCTTCGAACCGCTTGGCCAGTTCCTCGATGTTGTCGGGCGGCCAATTCGGAACTTCCATGCCGAGATGCAGGCCCATCGTCGCCAGCACCTCCTTGATCTCGTTCAGTGACTTGCGGCCGAAGTTCGGCGTGCGCAGCATCTCGGCTTCCGTCTTCTGGATGAGGTCGCCGATGTAGACGATGTTGTCGTTCTTCAGGCAGTTCGCCGAGCGGACAGACAGTTCGAGTTCGTCCACCTTCTTGAGCAGTGCTGCGTTGAAGGCCAGCTCGGGGTGAGACTTCTCCTCGACGGCTTTCTTGGGCTCTTCGAAGTTGATGAAAACGGCGAGCTGGTCCTGAAGGATGCGGGCAGCGAGCGCCACGGCGTCTTCCGCTCGCATCGAGCCGTCCGTCTCGACCTGCATCGTCAGCTTATCGTAGTTGAGGATCTGGCCTTCGCGGGTGTTCTCGACCTTGTAGCTTACCTTCTTCACTGGCGAATAGAGGCTGTCCACCGGGATCAGGCCGATAGGTGCGTCGTCGGGACGGTTACGGTCGGCAGGCACATACCCCTTGCCGATGTCGGCCTGGAATTCCATGCGGATCGAAGCGCCCTGGTCGAGATGGCAGATAACGTGCTCAGGGTTCAGGATTTCGACGTCGGAACCGGCTTCGATATCGCCGGCCTTCACGGGGCCGCGTACATCCTTCTTCAGCACCATGCGCTTGACGCCGTCAGAATGGATGCGAAGCGCGATTTCCTTGATGTTCAGAACGATGTCCGTCACGTCCTCGCGGACGCCGTTGATCGAAGAGAACTCGTGCAGAACGCCGTCGATGTGGACGGTCTTGATGGCGGCGCCTTGAAGCGACGACAGCAGAACCCGGCGCAGGGCGTTACCGAGTGTCATTCCGAAGCCACGCTCGAGTGGCTCGGCGACCATGGTCGCGTTTTTGGCCTTGTCGCGGCCGACCTCAATCTGCAACTTCTGTGGTTTGATCAGGTCCTGCCAGTTCTTCTGGAGCACGTTGGCCATTGGGCACCTCGAGGTCAGGTGACGGGGCGCGCGTTGGATAGCGACGGGCCCGGTCCTTCGACGAAAAAGCCGGCGCTGTCTTTTGGAGCAGCGCAGGCAGGGGATTCGGTGACTTTGATCCGATTGGCCGGCATAAGCGCGCGACGATCGCGAGCGCCAGCCAGCCGTCGAATCAGACGCGGCGGCGTTTGCGAGGACGGCAACCGTTGTGCGGGATCGGCGTCACGTCGCGGATCGAGGTAATCTGGAAGCCGACGGACTGAAGCGCGCGAAGGGCGGACTCACGACCGGAACCAGGACCGCAGACCTCGACTTCGAGGATCTTCATGCCGTGCTCGGCGGCCTTCTTGCCGGCGTCTTCTGCTGCCATCTGGGCGGCATACGGCGTCGACTTGCGCGAACCCTTGAAGCCCATCGTTCCCGAGGACGACCACGCGATGGTGTTGCCTTGAGCGTCGGTGATGGTGATCATCGTATTGTTGAACGAGGCGTTTACGTGGGCGACGCCCGACGTGATGTTCTTCTTCTCGCGGCGGCGCACCTTGGCGCGGCCCTGTGCGGCTTGTTGCTCTTTGGCCATATGAATTGAAGCTCCGGAACGGGCACTGTCCCCGTGAGGGGAGGGATATCAGGCGCGGCGATGCGCCGATCGAATGATGGCGAAACTACTTGGTGACTTTCTTTTTGCCGGCGATCGCCACTGCCTTGCCCTTGCGGGTGCGCGCGTTCGTACGGGTGCGCTGGCCGCGGACGGGCAGCTTGCGGCGATGGCGAAGGCCGCGATAGCAGCCGAGGTCCATCAATCGCTTGATATTCATCGCCGTTTCGCGGCGGAGGTCGCCCTCGACCGTATAGTCCCGGTCGATCGCTTCACGGATCTGGAGAACCTCAGCGTCGGTCAGCTGGCTGACACGGCGCTCGGCCGGGATGTTCACCTTGGTGCAGATCTCCTGGGCGAACTTCTCGCCGATGCCATGGATGTACTGCAGTGCGATGTTGACGCGTTTTTGCGTCGGGATGTTAACGCCGGCGATGCGAGCCACGAGGCTTCTCCTCAAAGGCCGTTCTCAAGTGAACGGCACCTGTTGGTGGGTCTTAGTTGTCTGTTTTGTCCGGGTTTACTTCGCTTGCCGCGAGCTTCTCAAGAGCCCCGCGACCGCGCCTAGTCCACCTGTCCGTCGTCATGCACAAAGATAAACGCCGCAGAGGACCGAGAGCGCCCGCTCACGGGTCCCGCGCTTTCTTCGTGCGTCATGAAAACGCAGCCTTGTACCGGCTGCAGAGGGCCGCGTCAACGCCCCGCGACAAGAGAGCTTGCGCCATTGCGGGTTGGGAGGTCCGATCTGGTCCCTCGGGTGTTGCATTGTCAATGCAAGTCGGGTTCGTTTTCAGGGACTATTCGTTCGTTGCGGACATCGCGGTTTTGACGCGTTCGATCATCGCGGGAGCGCTCGAGTAAACGCGCTTCACGATTGTTGTCATCTGCTCGGCAGATACTGGTTTGATGGACATCCCTGACTTCATGGTTTCGGCCAGGAATTCGGAGTCGGTAAGGGTCGCAGCAAATGCCTTACGCAGGGCCGCGAGGCGCTCGGGGGGGATGCCGGGGGCTGCGGCATAAGGGTAGGCCATCGTCTGGCGCGCGAAAATCACGTCGAGGAGGTCGCGGTCCTCCTGTTTCGAAACGACGTCGATGATGCGTGGCACGCCTCGCAGGCGCTCATGACCGTCCTGTAAAGTGAGCTGAATCAAGAAGTTTACCTGATTGTTCTCCACCCAGTCCTTTTTATGCGGCCACAGGGACGCCCAGGAGATGCCAACAGCGCCGTCCACTTCGCCGCGCTCCACGGCCAGGAGCATATCGGCTGCGCCGCGATAGCCGCTGACGAGCTTTAATTTGATACCAAGCACGTTGGCGACGACGCGGGCGAATACGTTCGTATCGGTGCCGGGGCCGGTCGAGGCCACGGTCATGCCGGTCTTCTGCAAGTCGTCGAACGACTTCACGGGGCTTTTGTGCCAGGACAGAGCCAGACCGACCTCGTCGCTTGGGCTTCCGATCCAGAGGAGCTGCTGGGGATCGAAGTGAACGCCTGTCTTGTCGATCAGAGGCTGCATCGGTACGGCGCGCGAGAAGGTCGCGATCACCGAGCCGTCCTTCGGGGCGGTATTGGCTAGCTGATTGACAGCGGCATAGCCGCCGCCGCCGGGCAGGTTCTGGACGACGACATTAGGCAGGCCGGGGAGGTGGCGGCCCATGTGTCGCGCGATCACCCGGGCGTACAGGTCGTAAGAGCCGCCGGTGGGGCTGCCGACGAGAATCGTGAGTTGGGGATAGGCCTGGGCATGGGCCGGCATGTGGCCGGCGGCCGAACATGCCAGGGCCGCCGCGGCGGCCTTGATGATGCGCGCGATCGACATTTTGCTGTGACTTTCTCCCTTGTGCGGCGATGTTCCGCGAAGGGCAGACTAGTCTGAAGTCTGGCGCGTGGGTATTGGGGTCATTTTTGGCTGTCTTGCTCAGCGCTGGTCGGCGCCGAGGGCTGCGATGCGAGCGGCGGCACGGGGATCACCAGCGGTCATTGCCTGGCTATAGAGTGCACGTGCGGCGCCGACGTCGGCTACCCGGTCACGCATGCCCCAGGCCGCGAGTACATTGGGATCGAACGTCTCTGCCAGCGCAAAACGCGCATTCACGCTGCCGTTGCTCGCGGCAAGCGCCAGTTCCTGGCGTGCGCCGGGCATGTCGCCGGCAGCAATCATCGCTTCGCATTTCTCCAACATCGAAAGCTCGTCGAGGCTGATAGGGGGAGGCAGGGGGGAAGACTCGCTCTGTGCGAGGCCAGAGGGTTCGCCGCCGTCGAAGGAGTTGGCCAGGGCGACAGGAGCCTGCATGTGCGCGGTCAGGCGGGGGCGCGGCTTGTCGCCAAGCCAAGCGAGGCCGGGCACGCGCGATATGTCGATGAACGATGCCGACATCAGAATCGCGACCACGATCAGAGAAATGGTCAGAATTGCCGGCGCGATCGCCTGTCCGCGAGGACGATCCAGGGAGGTGGACCCGACTTCTGGAGTCGTGATGGGATGCTGCAGGATCTGCGGAAGGGCGGGTTCTGCATCGTTGGCAGCGGGCTGCAGTTTTGCGATGCGCTTCTTGGCTTCCTTGATGCGCATCGTCCGCGCGTTGCGGTCGGTGACCTCACGCAAAGCGCGCGCAACGTCATCGAGTTGATGCACTATCGTCGCCGGTACAGGCGCGTTGCCGACAACATTTCGGTCGAGTCTTTCGACCAGTCCCCCATTACGCATGAAACCCCCAACAAACGCTGTACTCGATCCGCAACAACGTGCGTGACCGTCATCGTAGTCTCCCGCCCAACGGCACAAAGCCCGTCAATTGTGGCAAACAATTGATTTCGTTAGGTTCGGGACCGTGATAATCGAGCGGCGATATGGAGGACCCGGCAATGTTGCTGATGATCGTGGGATTGGCATTGTTCTTTCTGATCCATCTCGTGCCGACTGCGCCGGAGGTGCGGCGCAGTCTGATCGAACGGATGGGCGAAGCGCCCTACAAGATCTTTTTCGCCGTGGTTTCCGCGATAGGTCTTGCGCTGATTATCTATGGCTATGCGAAGCTTCATGTGACGCCGGGGAAGAACCCAGTCATCTGGTCGCCGCCCGCGGGAATGCGGCACGCGACGCTTCTGCTGATGTTGTTGGCTTCGATTCTGCTGGCTGCGACCTACATTCCCTCACGCATCCGCAGCGCGGCGAAGCACCCGATGCTGGCAGCCGTCAAGCTATGGGCGCTAGCGCATTTGCTGGTGCGCGGCGATCTCGCCTCCATGGTGTTGTTCGGCTCGTTCCTGGCCTGGGCGATCTTCGACCGCATCTCGGTCAAGCAGCGTGCGGCGCTCGGACCGCTGGGAGAGAAAACCGGCGGACTCGGCGGTGATATCGCAGTGCTGGTGGTCGGCGTCGGGTTCTATGTGGCGATGCTGCTGTGGGGGCATGCGCGGCTGATCGGTATCGCGCTGGTGCCGGGGTGGAATTGAGTTTCGTGGCTACGTTTTGGCAATGGAGTGGGACCTGCGCGGCAACGAAGGTACGCTGATCGGGATCGCCCGTAGGCCCAAGCCGCGTGCGACCATGGAAGAAGTTGCGGCTGTCGATATCTCGACAGGCGGTGGACTCGATGGCGATCACAAGGGTCTGAAATTTACTCGACGCGGGGTGACGCTTCTCTCACGCGAGGATTGGGAGGCGGCAGTCGCGATGCTGGCCGATCTCGCGGGGCCGGTGCCGCTTGCGTGGACGATACGGCGGGCCAATTTGCTGGTCGAAGGTCTTGCCCTGCCTCAGGCGAAGGGCGCGGTCATCACCGTGGGGACGGTGCTGCTCGAAGTGACGGCAGAGACATATCCGTGCAGCCGGATGGAAGCCGCGCACCGCGGATTGCTTCGCGCGCTTGCGCCGGAGTGGCGGGGCGGTGTGACGTGCAAGGTCGTGCAAGGCGGCCGCATCGAATTGGG
>CANJPN010000384.1 GCA_947475855.1 Bradyrhizobiaceae bacterium | reverse complement strand
TCGGGCTCGAAGGTATAGGTTGCGAGGTCGCCGACGGATGTAGCGACTGTCGCAGTGCGCGCTGTGCGCAAGTGGAAGCGGGCGCGCTCGACGAGAGCCGCGTGATCGGGACCACGGCGGCTTGAAAGTGAGGGCGTGCAGAACAGCCGGAACGCATGTGTGCCGGCGATTTCAGCCTGCGCCTCTTCGAGCGACCGGATGAGCCGGAAGTCGGGTTGGTTGTCGAGTGTGCGGCGCAACGGCATTGCTGGAAGATAATCGCTATTAAAAACAATAGCCTGATGCAAAAATTCTCACGAGATGTCGGCTTTGGCCAGAGCACTTGGCACGACATGGTTACCAAAGACTTGTTGGGTTAATTCAGGAGCAAATTCTCGAAGCTACTTCAGCGAACGTTAGCCCCCGCCAGTTAGGATCGCTTGAAATCGTTGGGAGGGCGGCGTCGTGGACCTCAGGAAATGCCACAAGTGCGGTAATGCGATGATC
Source organism: Bradyrhizobiaceae bacterium (assembly GCA_947475855.1). GTDB lineage: Bacteria > Pseudomonadota > Alphaproteobacteria > Rhizobiales > Hyphomicrobiaceae > CAMDPA01. Next base: position 5,725 of record CANJPN010000384.1, on the reverse strand, counting down.
CCGCAGAGCCGGGTGACGTACAACTATCTGTTCTCGTCGCTCAATTATCGATGCCTGAAATGCCAAGGCAAGATCCAGGTGCCCGAGAATGTGACGACCGGCATGATGGTCGCTGTCGGCCTCGGCTGCATCGTCGCGGGCAATACGCTCTATGCTGCATTGGGCGCGTTCGTGATTGTGGTCCCGTTCTGGCGGCGACTGCGCAATCCGGCTCTGTCGCCGGAGGCGATGGCCGCGCTGGGCCTTGCTGAGCTGACCCCGGCAGATCTAGAGCCGCAGCGCCAACCCGCCCGCACCGCGCAAGCCGAGCAATCCGCGCCGCGCGACTGGATGAGCCGTGCGGAGCAGCAGTTCACGCAACGACCCAACGAACAGACGCCCGCCGCCCCCGTGAGGCGCTCGCCCGTCCAGCCGACCGCCAGACCGAGCGGCTTTGGGCGTCGCGCGTCTCGCTAGCTATCGCTTTAAGCCGCCCAGTACGGTGCGACCGTATCGGCCAGCGTGGTGCGCCACATCAGGCGTGTCTCATGCGCGGGGAAGTCGCGGCGGGCGTGAACGCTGGTGCGGTTGTCCCACATGAGGACGTCGCCCTTCTTCCACACGTGGTCGTAGCAGAACTCGTCCTGCTCGATGAAATCGTAAATCCGGTTGAGGATCGCCTCGCTGTCCGCTTCCGGCATGTCGACGATGTTCTGGCTCATCAGTCGGTCGATATAGATCGCCTTGCGGCCGTTGTCGGGGCAGATGCGCACGGCCGGGTGGACGGCGGCGCTGCGAGCCGCGGTGGCGTTGGGATCGCCCTTCTTGACGCTGCCGTAATTGAAAGCGTTGTAGACTTGGCGACCCTCGATCGCCTTCTTCAGGTCAGCCGGCAGCGCGTCGTAGGCTGCCATCAGGTTCGAGAACACGGTGTTGCCACCCCAGCTCGGGATCTCGACCGAATAGAGCAGCGTCGCTTTGTGCGGGATCTTGCGGTGGATGGTGTCGTGGTGGAACCACATCTCGCCGTCCGGCAGCGACCCGATCGGCTCGCCGTTCTCGCGGATATTGGTGATCAACATGATCTGCGGCAGCACCTTCTTCTGCCCGCTCGTATGGAATTCCGCGGGCCTGTCGTACTCGCCGCAGGCTCCGAACTGGCTGGTCGCGCGCACGAGGTCAGGCTGCTCCAGCTTCTGCCCGCGGAACAGCACGACGGTGTGATCGACGAAGATCTTCCAGATCTCCTGAATAGTCTCTTGCGGGATCTGCTGGTTGAGGTCGATCCCAAGGATTTCCGCGCCGGTATGCTTTGACAGCTTCCGGTATTCGACCTTGCCCATCGGCGTATCTCCCGTCTGTCGCGAGGCGCCTCGGTGCGGCGGATTCGGCTGGCAGCTTCGCGGTGCTTGATTATGATAGCTATCGTATTTGAAGCGAGGCGGCGGTCAAGTTTCTTCGCGATCTAAGATGGAGGTGACGCGGTGTCGGACCCTCCGGGTCTGACATCGAAGCGAGACCAGCCTTCAGGCATGCCCAGATGACCCGTTCAAGGTGTCAAACCCCGAGGGTCTGACACCACCTCAGGAGGATACCTTATGATCGACTTCCACTATTGGCCGACCTCGAACGGGCACAAGATCACGATCTATCTGGAGGAAGCGGGGCTCCCCTACACGATCAAGCCCGTGAACATTTCCAAGGGCGACCAGTTCAAGCTGGAGTTCCTGGCGATCAGCCCGAACAACCGTATGCCCGCGATCGTCGACAACGCGCCGGCCGATGGTGGTGCGCCTATCCCCGTGTTCGAGAGCGGCGCGATCCTCGTCTACTTGGCGGAGAAGACCGGCAAGTTCATGCCGAAGGACGTACGCGGCAAGACCAAGGTGCAGGAGTGGCTGTTCTGGCAGATGGGCGGCCTTGGGCCGATGTCCGGCCAGCGCGGTCATTTCATCAATCAAGCCCCGCAACCAGCCAACGCCTATGGTCTGGAGCGCTACTCCAAAGAGACCGACCGGCTGCATTCGGTGCTCGACCGCCAGCTTGCTGGCAAAGACTACATCGCCGGCGACTACTCCATCGCCGACATGGCTTGCTATCCCTGGTGTGTGTCGGCCGGCCGCTACGGCACGACCTATGAGAGCTACGCCAACGTCCGTGCCTGGATGGCGCGCATGGCGGCACGGCCCGCGGTTGCCAAGGCCTACGAGATCGGCAAGCCCTACGAGAGCCAGCGCGCCTCCGACGCCGAAGCCAAGAAGATCCTCTACGGCCAGTCCGGCGACAGCGTGAAGAAGATGGCTGGCGGTTGAGGCGAAGCCACTTCGATTGCAGGGGGCTTTGCGACGACCGAGGATGGATTAAAATGCTTCTCAGCGAGACCGGATATCGGCAAGCAGGGAGCGAAACATGAAGGATATGAAGCGCCGGGAATTCATGCGCAAAGCCGCGGTAGGAGCAGCCGGCACTGTGGCGAGCGCCAGCGCAATCCCGTCGGCGCTGGCCGACGGGGGCCCCATCACTCGGCGCTGGACCGAGCAGCGCTGGACGCTCGACAATGTGATCCAGGCCAACGGCATGGATTGGGATCAGCCGCGCTCGAACTATCTTAGTGCGCCCTGCGGCCCCCAGGCGAACGCCGACTTCGTCGCGATCCGTGCACGCATCCGCAAGTTCGCTGACGCAGCCCCAGCGTTCGAGCAAGCTGCACGCCGCCGCGAGAGCTGGGCCCAGGCAGCCGAGAAGGACGGCAATACCATCACCGCGCGCGACAATTACTTCATCGCCGCGGTGCATTGGGGTGCTGCGCAATGGCCACTCGACACTGCAAACGCGACGAACAAGGCATTCAACGCCCGCAAACGTGAGTGCTACGGAAAATATGCCAAGATCGCTGACCACCGCGTCGAGGAAGCCTGGATCCCGCTCGGCAGCCAGAAGCTGCCGGCATGGCTGCATCTGCCTTACGGCTACAGCGGCGGCCGCGTCCCCTGCGTTATCTCCGTGCCCGGCATGGACAGCTTCAAGGAAATGGGAGTGGCGCTTTACGGCGACCGCTTTCTTTCGCGAGGTATAGCGGTGCTCGCGGTTGACGGTCCCGGCCAGTACGAGAGCCCCCTGTTGGGCATCTACGTGACTATGGAAGGTTGGGCCGGCACCGGGAAGGCCTGCGTCGACTGGCTCTCCGCGCGACCCGAGATCGACGCCGATCGCATCGGTTTGTCCGGCAACAGCTTCGGCTCGTTCTTCGGTACGATCGCCTCGGCCAACGAGCCGCGTATCAAGGCGACAGCCGTCAGCGCCACCTGCCTCGAGCCCGGCTGCCACACGATCTTCGAGGAGGCTTCGCCGACCTTCAAGATGCGCTTCATGTTCATGTCGAACATGACAGATGAAGCGAAGTTCGACACCTTCCGCAAGACCCTGACGTGGGAAGGACACGCGCAGAAAATCAAGTCGCCGTATTTCTGTATCGCGGGCGAGGACGACGAATTGTCGCCGATGGCCTTCACGGACGCGATGTTCAAGGCGATGACAGCGCCCCGCCAACTCGTGGTCTACCAGGGCGCCCGCCACTCCGTCGGCGGCGTCCCGTCTGCGACGCTGGGACCGTTTCCGCCGACATTGGTAGCCGACTGGATGCAGGCCCGCCTCAGTGGCAAACCGATCACCAGCGAGCGCTGGTATGTCGACGGCACAGGCCGCGTGACGAAGACGCCGATTGCCTGATTGACGCAATTTTTCCGGACGTGCATTAGCCGTCTGGACCATCCACCCGAGACCGAGGCCCAGCATGTCCGACGCCGTCACCATTCCCGCGCTGCAGCAGATGAAGCGCGACGGCAAGAAAAGCATCGGTGTCGTCGCGTGGGACACGCAGGTGACGCGCATCGCGGACCGAGCGGGCCTCGACTTCGTCTCGGTGGGCGACAGCGTCGGCGTCAATCTGTGGGGCCACGACAACCCGCTGCAGGTCACGCTCGATGAGATCCTGATCTGCTGCAAGGCCGTTCGTCGCGGCACGTCGCGCATGCTGGTCTCCTGCGACATGCCTTACGGCCCCCTGCAGGAAGGCGTCGACAGCGCCTTGAAGGCGGCGGTGCGCATCATCAAGGAAGGCGGCGCCGACATGATCAAGCTCGACGCGGCCGCCGACCACCCGGAAGCCGTGAAGGCGCTGACCAAGTCCGGCATTCCCGTGTTCGCGCAATTCGGACTCACGCCGCAGACCGCACTCAAATGGGGCATTCCCTACAGCTCGCAGAATTCGTCGGCCGCGCAGGCGACGGCGGAGGCGGCGGCTCGTCTCGTCGAGGAGGCGAAGATGCTGGAAGCTGCCGGCGCTGTGGCACTCGACTTCACGAACTCCGGACCCGTAGCGGGCGCGGCAGTGGTCGCGGCCGTCAAGATCCCTTGCATCGGTGGCTTCGGCGGCGGTCCCTGGCTCGATGGCCGCGTCCGCCTCGCACAGACCGCGATGGGCGCGACGGAGAAATGGCTCGACGCCAAGGCCGACACCTACACGAACACCGCCAAGTCCGCGCTTGCTGCTTTTCAGGCCATGGCCGAGGATTGCCGAGGCGGCAAGCAGATTAAGGGATGAATTCAAAGTTCCAGACAGTGCTGTTGTCGGCAAACATCTCGCCACCGAGCAACGCTGATGTGTGAGCCGAAATCGTAGCTTTCGACCGCAGCAAGGATAACTGGAAGGCGAAATGCCTTCTCGTCGCCATCGAATGGCCGATTGGCGACATGGTTCCGTCCAGTTTTGGCCATGCGAGCCGCTCAGCCTACAAGTGCGTGCTGGGGTGAAGGGGCTACAGCCGCACTCGCATCGGAAACCGAAAATTCACCAACGTTGACATATCGTTCGTGAATGCTCTGGGGGAGTGCTCGTAATGACGTTCAATTCAACGCATGGCAGAGAGCATAACGTTTCGCAAGCTTTGCAGCAGTCCGAGTTCAAATCGCCGAAGGGTTCCACTGGCCGCGTGACGGCGCTTGGAATGATCTGCATGGGATTCGCGCTCTTGTGCTCTGTCTGCCGGCACATGGGCGGCCGCAAGTGTGGTCCTAGCTGCCACTGCGAAGATCACTTCTGAGACTGGCCCTCAGATCTGGGCGTTGAGACGGCTGCCAAACTCGAGACGACCGGGAACGCGAAGCCGCCGAGCGGCACTTTTCTCCAGAAGCTGCACTGCGCGAAACAGCGACGCTCGATTTCCTGGCCGAGCCGTCCTGACCATCCAATCGCGAACCGCTGCGCGAATTGGGGCCAGACCCTGCGGGTCTGACCCTACCCCAAAACGCTCAAGCCGCCTCGTGGTTGACCACGAAGTCTTCCGGCGGCGTCGGACCCCACAAATAGAATGAATTCTCGTCGTCGTGGACCCCGGTCGGCCAGCGCTGGTCCGCCGCGATGTAGTCGATATCGCACGTGTACTCCGTGAAGCTGCCCCAAGGATCCTGGATGTAGTGGAAGTAGTTCGAGCCGAGCACATGCCGCCCGAGCCCCCACCCCTTCACGTGCCCCTTGTCTGCCATATGCATTGCAGCGAGGCCGATGTCGTCGATGCGCGCCATGTCCCAGCTCGAATGATGGATGCCCGGCGCGGCGGACTTCGCGAACGCGAGGATGTGATGATCGCTTCCGTGGATGCCGTGCATGAAAGCGACGGCGCTCGCCCGGTCGGACAGACGCAGCCCCAAGTTCTCCGCGTAGAAGCCGATCGCCTTGTCCACATCC
>CANJPN010000383.1 GCA_947475855.1 Bradyrhizobiaceae bacterium | reverse complement strand
GGCGTTGCGAACCGTACCGACAACCGGCTTCTCGCCGGTATCGGTGAGCGGCCCGATCGACACCTTCATGCCGGGCTTCAACCCCTGAGGATCTCTCGGGTCCGCCTTCGCCTCGATGATCGTCTGGGATGACTTCGCCACCGCCAGCGCTTCCGCCGCTGTCATCGGCGTCGAAGTACCATGCCCGATCGCCTTCATCCGATCGAACCACGCGACGAGCTTCGGGAACTCCCCCATGAACTCCGCTTGAGCCTCGTAGCGCGCCGTGAAGAACCAAACGATGTAATGCGCAAGCACGTCCTGGAGACCAGGCTTGTCCCCGGTAAGAAAATTGCGCCCGTCAGCGAGGTTCGCATCGAGCCAGCCGAAATGCCCACGCACCTGCGCCAGATAATGGGGAATGTCCGGCAGCTCCTTTTTCAGGTCAGCCCCTGGCCCCAGATAGAGCCGCGAACGATCGGCAACCAGTTCTGGCGGCAGCTTGTCCATCACGGGGCCGAACGCCACGCGGAACATCAAGCTAAAAATCTCCTGATCGGTCCAGCGTGAGATTCCCCACGGCAATCCAGTGCCGCCGTTGGGGTAAAATGACGGCGCCGGAAACCGCCGCTCCAGCTCGCGCAGTATGCACTGGCTGTCGCAATAGATATCGGCACCGATCTGCATCACGGGAATCCGCCGGTACCCCGCCGTCATCGCGAACAGCTCCGGTCGATCCGGCAACCGGTTGTGCTCGACCGATCGCCACGCCAGCTTCTTGACGCCGAACCCTGCGCGTACCTTCTCCGCGACGGGAGAAACGGGATAGTGATGGAAGATGATCTCGGTCATGTCGGTTCCTCACACAGATCGTGGTTATTGGGTCTTACACCCAAGCTATCGTCTTGGTCTGCCGCTTGCCAAATATTCCTGAAATCATGCCTTGCTCAGCCAGATCTTCCGCGGAACGCAGTCTATCGCCGCAAGTGGTGAAAGATCGCCCAGTCGAGCGGCGCCCATGCCGCCGTCTTGACACCCGCCGCGGCAAGCCCCGCCCGCACCCACTCGTTGCAGGTATAGATCACCGTATAGCGGCCCGTTCCGAGATAGAAAGCATCTCGCCGCCCGTGACTGACCCCCGGCAACAGCACTGGCTGCCCACCGCCGTTATCCAGCAGCGATGCGCGAACGTGCACGAGGAGCCGCCTGTAAGCCTCCAGACCAAGCCGAACGGGGACGAACTCAGCGGAAGCACGCGGCCTCGCTGTGTGCTCCACATGGACGACGGTATCGTTCGAACCCAATAGCGCCAGTGCCACGCTTGGCAGGCTGAGATCGCTCCACGTCTGCGTTGCCGTATAGACCCGCCGATCACCCCAACCGACCATGACAAAGATCTCGCGTCCCTCGTTACCGGGCGGTGGCGGAAACATCTCCGCCAGATTGGCACCGGCCGAGGCCAGCGGCACCGCGAGCCCCGCGTGCACCCCGTTCGTGAACACGAAGATCTCGATACCATTTGCCGGTTCCGCGAAACCGCGGTTGACCGGCACGAGACCGAGGACCAAAGCCGCAACAAAGTAGCTCGTGAGAAGTCCTGCTACCCCACCGAGCACGCGCAGCCAGAAACTGCCACGCCCCGAGTTGAACACTCAGCGTCGCTCCTGCGCGCGCCGCAAAGCCGCCGCCAGCGCCGATTCCCCCTGGGCCGGTGATGCCGCCTGCGCCGTGCTCTGTTGCGGCTTCGGCGGCGACGCACTCCGTGGGGCGCCCATCGGTGGCCCCGAGCGTGCATCGCGCATATCACCTGCGCCGCTACGCGTATCAATCGCACCTGACTTCATGGTCAGCGCGATACGCTTGCGAGGCGCGTCGACCTCTTTGACGCGAACCTTCACCACGTCACCCGCTTTCACAACCTCGCGTGGGTCGCTCACAAAACGGTCCGCCATTTCCGAGATATGAACCAGACCGTCCTGGTGAACCCCGACATCGACGAACGCGCCGAAATTGGTGACATTCGTAACCACGCCTTCGAGCTGCATTCCCGGCCGGAGATCGCTGATCTTCTCGACGCCCTCCATGAACTCCGCTGTCTTGAACTCCGGCCGCGGATCACGTCCGGGCTTCTCCAATTCTGCAAGAATATCTGTAATCGTCGGAACCCCGAATTGCGCGTCCGCGAACTGCTGCGGTTTGACCGACTTCAGAAACCCGCGATCCCCGATGATCGACTTTACCGGCCGCTGCGCGGTCTCCGCTATGCGCTCGACGAGCTCATAGGCCTCGGGATGAACGGCCGAAGCATCGAGCGGATTTTTCCCGTCCATGATGCGCAGGAAGCCGGCCGCCTGCTCGAACGCCTTCGGCCCGAGCCGCGGCACTTTTTTCAGCGCCGCACGCGACTTGAACGCTCCGTTCTCGTCACGATAGGCCACGATGTTGCTGGCGATCGTCGCATTGAGTCCAGCCACCCGGGCAAGCAGCGGCACCGACGCCGAATTCACGTCGACACCAACCGAGTTCACGCAATCTTCCACGACTGCATCGAGCGACTTCGCCAGGGAATTCTGGTCCACGTCGTGCTGGTACTGACCGACGCCGATCGACTTCGGATCGATCTTCACCAGCTCGGCCAACGGATCTTGCAAACGCCTAGCAATCGAAACCGCCCCCCGCAACGAGACGTCGAGATCGGGAAACTCCTTCGCCGCAAGCTCCGACGCCGAATAGATCGACGCGCCCGCCTCCGACACCATCACCTTGGTCAGCCCGAGTTGCGGCATCTTCTTGATCAGCTCTCCGACCAGCTTGTCGGTCTCGCGTGATGCCGTACCGTTGCCGATCGCGATGATCTCGACCTTGTACTTCGCCGATAGCGCCGCGATCGTCGCAAGCGATCCATTCCAATCTTTCCGCGGCTCGTGCGGATAGATGGTCGTCGTGTCCAGAACCTTGCCGGTGGCATCGATCACCGCGATTTTGCATCCCGTGCGAATGCCGGGATCGAGGCCCAACGTAACCTTGTGACCTGCTGGTGCAGCCAGCAGAAGATCCTTCATGTTCTTTGCGAACACAGAAATCGCCTCGCCATCCGCCTGATCCTTGGCCCGCGACGAGCAATCGCCCGATAGGGAGATGTGCAGACGCGCCTTCCAGGCCAGCCGAACGGCCTCCATCAACCACTTGTCGGCCGCCCGCCCTCTCGCTTCGATGCCGAACGACCTGGCGATACGCCCCTCTGCCGGATGCGACTTGCCTTCCTCGCCCACGACATCGATCTCGAGATCAAGGATGCCCTCGTTGCGGCCTCGCATCAACGCCAGTGCGCGGTGCGACGGCAGATCCTTGAGCTTCTGCGTGAAGTCGAAATAGTCGGAGAACTTTGCGCCCTCAGCTTCCTTGCCCTTGATCACCTTCGAAATGATGACGCCATCCGACCAAAGCATCTCACGCAAGTCGCCGACCAGCCGTGGTACCTCCGTGATTCGCTCGATGACGATCGAACGCGCGCCTTCTAGCGCCGCCTTGACGTCCTCGACGCCTTTGCCCGCATCGATGAACTTCTGCGCTTCCGCTTCGGGGTTGAGCGTGGGCGATGCCAGCAGCGCTTCGGCCAATGGCTCGAGCCCCGCTTCGCGCGCGATTTGCGCCTTTGTGCGCCGCTTCGGCTTATAGGGCGCATAGAGATCCTCGAGCACGGTCCGCGTCTCGGCATCGTGGATCTGCTTCGACAGCTCCGGCGTCAGCTTGCCCTGCTCCTGGATCGTCTTCAGCACAGTCACGCGCCGCTCTTCCAGATCACGCAGCGCCGACAGCCGCGTCTCCAGCGTGCGCAACTGCGTGTCGTCGAGCCCGCCGGTCTTCTCCTTGCGGTAGCGCGCGATGAACGGCACCGTCGCGCCCTCGTCGAGCAGCGCCACCGCGGCCGCGACCTGCTCGCCCTTGCAGTTGATCTCTGCTGCGATGCGCGCATTGATCCTGTCCATGTCTTCTCCGTCGCGATGTGCCTGCCCGGCTCACTTTCGACCGGGCTCACTCCATGAATCTCGCCGGAAGGTACCACCAGCGCTGTGACGCCCAAAGCCCGGCCACGCCACAATCCCCCACTGTTCGGGCACACACCGTCGCAGACTAGCTGTTGCAGCCAATCCGCACGTCACAGTAGTCCCCACGCCCCGGCCTTGTGCCCATCATGACGGGTGCTAATGTCCTGAGGACATTGCGTATCGATTGTGGCGTGGAGGGGATTTAGACACATGAACGAATGGCTGAAATGGCATCTCGACGCGCGAACTGGCCCAAAACGCATCCTCGCGCTCGACGGCGGCGGCGTGCGGGGGCTCATAACGTTGGGCATGCTGCAGCGGATGGAGGACGTACTCAAGCAGCGCCTCCCCGACCCCGAGGCGTTCCGCCTCGGCCAGTATTTCGACCTGGTCGCGGGCACCTCTACGGGGTCGATCATCGCAGCCGGCCTCGCCCTCGGCTGGAAGGTCTCGGAGATCAAGGAGTTGTACGACAAGGTTTGCCCCGTTGCCTTCAAAATCAAGGCGAAAGGCATCTGGAGCGCGGTCTACGACCACACGAAAGTCGAGGACGTCCTCAAGAAGGCGCTCGGCAACGAGCAGTTGCAGTCCGACAAGCTGATCACCGGCCTGATGATCTGCGCTAAGCGCATGGATACCGGCAGCCCCTGGGTGCTCACCAACAATCCCAGATCGAAATACTGGGATAGCCCCGACAAGACCTACAAGCACAACAAGGAATATGAGCTGTGGATGCTGGTTCGCGCCAGCACGGCAGCGCCCCTGTACTTCGAACCGATCGAAGTGAAGATCGCGGAGAAGGGCGAAGGCTATGTCGAGCAGACCGGACTGTTCGTCGACGGCGGCGTCGGCGGCTTCAACAACCCCAGTCAGCAGGCGCTGCTAGTGGCGACCTTGCCCTCATATGGCTTCGGCTGGAGTTCCGGTCGCGACAACCTATTCATGATCTCGTTGGGCACCGGCTGGTGGCGGATGCGCAAGGATCTGGATACGCTGAACGGCATGTGGAACTGGCAGAAGGCGATCGAAGCGCTGGCTGCCATGATCCAGGACTCGGTATTGCACAACATCACCACGATGCAGGCGCTCTCCTCGCCACGCAAGCCGTTCAGGATCAACGGCGAGATCGAGGGTATGCGCGGCGAGCGCATTGTCCCCGAACCCGTGCTCTCGTTCCAGCGCTACGACGCCAGCGTCGAGGCCGACAACGTCTGCCGCGTCTGCAACATCGCAGACCCGTCCAGCAAGAAGGCCAAGGCGACGGTGGAGGCGTTGCGCCAGATCGGCGACATCGATCCCAAGAACCTCGCCAACCTTTATGCGCTGGGTTACGACGCCGGCAAATGCCGGACGCCCGGCGTCGACGGCATCGAGTCGGAAGACTTCCCCGCCGTGTTCGATCCGCCGTTCATGCAGCGGACGGGATGACATCGGCAACCGCGAAGGCTGTGCCCTCCATAATACCCCTAGCTGGGCACAGACTAAGCGCGCACGTCAGTATTGAGCTACGACTCAAATCTTCCACCCTGAATGTATCGCCGCCACGCCGCCCGTGAGGTTGCGATAGCTCACGCGCTCGAAGCCCGCCTCGCGGATCATCGTCGCGAACTGTTCCTGCTTGGGAAACTTGCGGATGCTCTCGACCAGATACTCGTATGGCCCAGCAGCTCCGGCCGCCAACTGCCCCAATCGCGGGATCACGTGGAACGAGTGCAGGTCGTAGAGCTTGTCGAGTAGCGGCACCTGCACTTCCGAAAATTCCAGGCACAGGAACCGCCCGCCGATCTTGAGCACGCGGAACGCCTCCGCCAACGCCTTGTCGATGTGCGTCACGTTGCGAATACCGAACGCGATCGTGTAGGCGTCGAACGACCGATCCGGAAACGGCAACGCCTCTGCATTCCCCTGCACGATCGAAACCTGCGCGGCCCGCCCCGCCTTCTCGACGCGCCGGCGGCCGACGCCAAGCATCTCAGGGCTGATGTCGCACAACACCGCCGAGCAACCGAGCCCCGCGCGATCGAGCGAACGCAAGGCGATATCACCCGTGCCGCCCGCCACGTCGATCAACCGCCACTCGCGCTCACCCTTTGGCGGGTTCAGCGCATCGACGAAATCGTCCTTCCACAGCCGGTGCATCCCGCCGGACATGAGGTCGTTCATCAGGTCGTAACGCTCGGCAACGGCCGAGAACACCTCGTTGACGAGCCCTTGGCGCTCCGCTTCCGGCACCTCGCGGAAGCCGAACGTGTTCTCCGTGCCGCT
>CANJPN010000382.1 GCA_947475855.1 Bradyrhizobiaceae bacterium | reverse complement strand
TCGCACGACAGCCCGAAGAACAAAGCCTACGTAGAGGCCATCAAGAAGGCCAACAACGGCATGCGACCGAACTTCATCTCGCTCGGTGGCTATGACGGCATGCACGTCATCTACGAATCGCTGAAGAAGACCGGCGGCAAGACAGACGGTCAGGCGATGGTCGATGCCATGAAGGGACTGAAGTGGGAAAGCCCGCGTGGGCCGATCTCGATCAACCCCGAAACACGCGACATCGTGCAGAATATCTATCTGCGACGCGTCGAGAAGGTCGGGAACGAACTCTTCAACACTGAGTTCGCGACGATCGACTCCGTGCAGGATCCCCGCAAACGCTGAGCGGATAGTGCGCCCCTTCCCGTTGCGGGAAGGGGTAATCGAATGGGGGCGTCCAATCCTACCGCGTTTCGCTTGAGGCCCCCCTCCTCCGGCGCTGCGCGCCACCTCCCCCACAAGGGGGGAGGAGAAGTAGCTGCATGATCACGGTCCTGTTCGACGGCATAGCGTACGGTATGCTGCTGTTCGTGCTGGCGTGCGGGCTATCCGTCACGCTCGGCCTGATGAACTTCGTGAACCTCGCGCACGGTGCGTTCGCCATGGCCGGCGGCTATGCGGCAGTCGTTCTGTCGGCGCACGCCGGTGTACCGTTTCTGCTGGCGTTGCCGGTCGCATTTCTAGTGCCTGCCGTGATCGGCGCGGTGCTCGAGCGGACGCTTTATTCGCAGCTCTATGGCCGTTCGCATCTCGATCAAGTGCTGTTCTCGATCGGGCTCGTCTTCATGGCTGTATCGACCGCCGAATACTTCATGCATTCGAGCAAGCAGTTCCCTGTGCTGCCGGAGTACCTCAAGGGGCGCATCGAGATCTTCGGCATCGGCATGGGCGTCTACCGTCTGTTCATCATCGCGCTTTGCGGCATCCTGACATTGCTGTTGCAGGGTATCCTGGTCGGAACCCGTTTCGGCAGCCGTCTCCGGGCCGCCGTCGACGACCGGCGCGTGGCGAGCGGCCTCGGCATCAACGTCGGCGTAATCTTCCTATCAACGTTCGCGGTAGGTTCGGGGCTCGCGGGTCTCGGCGGGGCGCTCGCGGGCGAGGTGGTCGGGCTCGATCCGACTTTCCCGCTGCGCTACATGATCTACTTCCTGATCGTCGTAACTGTTGGCGGCACGACAAGTATTACCGGGCCGCTGATCGCGTCGCTTCTGCTCGGCATCGCCGACGTGGGCGGCAAGTATTACGTGCCTGCGCTCGGCGGCTTCATCATCTATACGTTCATGATCGTGGTCCTGCTGGTAAGACCGCAGGGCCTGTTCACGCGAGGGCGCTGAGGCGGCTATGACCAAGAGCGAACTCAACCCCGCGGTTGCGAACGGCCTCAAGGCTCGCCAAAGATGGCATCCGGCCGAAGTCGTCTTCTGGCTGATCGCGTTCTCCAGCTATTTTCTGCTGCCTGGCAAGCATCTGATCTTGAACGAGATCGCGATCCTGGCGCTATTCGCGATCTCGCTGGACCTGATCCTGGGCTACGCCGGAATCGTTTCGCTGGGCCACGCCGCGTTCCTCGGATTCGGGGCATACGCTGCAGCCTTGTTCGCCAAACACATCAATCCCGACCCGCTGATCGGTCTGGCATTTGGCACGATCACAACGACCCTGCTCGGCTTCATCACGAGTTTCCTCGTGCTGCGCGGAAACGACCTCACTCGCTTGATGATCACGCTCGGCGTCGCACTGCTGCTCAACGAGCTCGCCAACCAATTGGGCTGGCTTACGGGCGGCGCAGACGGCCTGCAAGGGGTCGAGATGGCGCCTCTGCTCGGCATGTTCCGCTTCGACATGTTCGGACGCACGGCCTACGCCTACAGTCTCATCACACTGTTCGTGATGTTCCTGATCGCGCGGCGCATCTCCTATTCGTCGTTCGGCCTGTCGCTCAACGCGATCCGCGACAACTCGCTGCGCGCATCTGCCATCGGCATCCCGGTCAATCGCCGGCTGATCGCGATCTACACGATCGCTGCCTCCTTTGCGGGTGTCGCCGGCTCGCTGATGGCTCAGACATCGCAATACGCCTCGCTCGACGTGCTGAGCTTCGAAAAGTCAGCCGACGTGATGCTCGTGCTGGTCATCGGCGGGGCGGGGTATCTCTATGGCGGCATGATCGGCGCTGTCGTATTCAAGATCCTGCAGGACTGGCTGTCGGCGCTGACGCCGCAATACTGGCATTTCTGGATCGGCCTCATCCTCGTGATCATCGTGCTGATCGGGCGGGAGCGGATGTCACAAGGCGTCGCGGGCATCGTCGCGTCGTTCAAACGGAAAACGCCGGCTGCCCCCGGGCCTGCTGCCAAGGCCGAGGGCTGAGCCATGGCGACCGTTCTCGAAACTGTCGGCCTTGAAAAGCGTTTCGGCGGCCTTGTTGCAACCAGCGACTTCAACTTCAAGCTAGAGGGCGGTGAGCGTCACGCCCTGATCGGACCCAACGGCGCAGGCAAGACGACGCTGATCAATCAACTCACCGGCGTGCTGCCTCCGACGGCAGGCAAAGTCCTGCTGATGGGCGAAGACATAACTCATCTGCGGCCTGACCAGCGCGTGCGGCGCGGGCTCGCGCGTACGTTCCAAATCAACCAGCTATTCCTGCAATTGACGCCGCTGGAGACGATCGCACTCGCCGTCACGGAACGTATGGGGCATGGCAACTCGTGGTGGCGGCCGGTGGGAAGCCGTGCCGGGATCACGGACGAGGTTGCCGAGATCGCCGGGCGCTTCCACCTTGGCGACGTCCTGGGCGAAAAAACGATCAGCCTGCCTTACGGCCGGCAAAGGCTGCTCGAAATCGCCGTCGCATTTGCTGCGCGGCCTCGCGTGCTGCTGCTCGACGAGCCGGCGGCCGGGGTGCCGGAAAGCGAGCGCCACGACATCCTTGCTGCCGTGGCGGAACTGCCGCGCGAGGTGACCGTGCTGCTGATCGAGCACGACATGGACCTCGTGTTCTCGTTCGCAGAGCGTATCACGGTGATGGTCAACGGCGCGCAGCTTACGGCCGGCACGGTCGACGAGGTTTCACACGATCCGCGCGTGCGGGCGGTCTATCTCGGCGAGGCAGACCATGGCTGAGTTGCTGCGGCTCGAAAACGTGGTGGCGGGGTACGGCGAAGCGCGCGTGCTCGATCACGTCACCTTCAAGCTCGACGAAGGCAAGGCGCTGGCGCTTCTCGGCCGCAACGGCACGGGCAAAACGACGCTGGTCAATACGATCGCGGGCGTGACGCGGCGCTTCGGCGGCACGATTGCGCTCAGCGGGCGCGACATCACGCGGCTGCGCCCTGACCAGCGCGCCAATGCCGGCATCGGTTGGGTGCCGCAAGAGCGCAACATCTTCAAATCGCTGACGGTGGAGGAGAACCTCACGGCCGTGCAGCGCAAAGGCCCGTGGGACGTGAAGCGGATCTGGGAGTTGTTCCCACGCCTGCAAGAGCGCCAACGGAACTGGGGCAACCAATTGTCCGGCGGCGAGCAGCAAATGCTGGCGATCGCGCGGGCGCTGGTGCTCAATCCGACGCTCGTACTACTCGACGAGCCGACCGAGGGCCTCGCGCCGATCATCGTCGAAGAGTTGCTCCGCACGCTGAAACGGCTGTTTCGCGAGGAAGGTCTCAGCGGCATCATCGTCGAGCAGCACCCGCAGAAGATCCTCGCGCTGACCGACGAAGCGATCATTCTGGAACGCGGTGCGATCGTACACGCCGCGCCGAGTGCCTCCCTGGCGACCGACGCCGCCGTGCTCGAGCGCTATCTCGGCGTGACCGCGAGAAAGTAGTCCTCGACAGGGACACAAGCGACAGAACCAAGGGAGAATTCCATGGACCGGTTCAAGGCGCTGCTGATTTCGAAAGAAGACGGCGGACAGAGGGTCGAGTGGACCGAAATGGGTGTCGCCGACCTGATGCCAGGCGATGTCACCGTGCGAGTGTCGCACTCGACGATCAACTACAAGGACGGGCTCGCGATCACCGGAAGGGGCCGGTGGTCAGGCGCTGGCCGATGATCCCTGGCATCGATATCGCGGGGACAGTCGTCGCTTCGGAGAGCGCCAGTCTGCGCGCCGGTGACGCGGTGATCCTCAACGGCTGGGGCGTGGGCGAGACGCACTTCGGTGGATACGCGCAGATGGCCCGGCTGCAGTCTGGTTGGCTCGTGCCAAAGCCGCCTGCTTTCACGGCCGCGCAGACGATGGCAATCGGCACAGCCGGTTACACGGCAATGCTGTGCGTGATGGCGCTCGAAGCGCACGACGTGAAACCGTCGAATGGACCGGTGCTGGTGACAGGTGCTGCCGGCGGCGTCGGGTCGGTCGCGACTGCGCTGCTGGCCAGGCTAGGCTACACGGTGCACGCTTCGACGGGGCGGCGCGAGGAGGAGGCCTATCTCAAGTCGCTCGGCGCTGCCGAAGTGATCGACCGGGCGGAGCTTTCGGGCAAGGCCCGGCCGCTGGCGAAAGAGCGGTGGGCCGGCGCGGTCGACAGTGTCGGCTCCACCACCCTAGCAAACGTGCTGGCATCAACGAGCTACGGCGGCTGCGTGGCCGCCTGCGGACTCGCGCAGGGCATGGATCTGCCCGGTTCGGTCGCGCCATTCATCCTGCGTGGGATCACGCTCGCGGGTATCGACAGCGTGATGGCCCCGCGCTCGAAGCGGATCGAGGCCTGGTCGCGGCTCGCGAGTGATCTCGATCAGACGAAGCTCGCGGCGATCACCGTGACGCGGCCGGTTGCAGACGCGGTGACGCTTGCACCGGAGATCCTGGCAGGCAAGGTGCGTGGTCGCGTCGTGCTTGAAGTGGGCTAAGCTTGGAACCAACATTTGGGCAGCGCCGATAACGGCGCGCCATAGGACTGGGAGGAATGATAGTGGAACGCCCTCACCGGAGCGCGGCTCGGCTCTCTGTTGCAGCGGGGCTTGCTTCATTGGCTTTATCGTGTGGAGCCGCGATAGCGCAGGCTCCCCCCTATCCAAGCCAACGCGTGCTGATCGTCGTTGGCTTTCCGCCGGGCGGGACGGCCGATATTGCGGCGCGTGCGATGGCGGAGGGGCTGCAGTCGCGCTTGGGCAAACCTATCATAGTGGAGAACCGACCGGGTGGTGGCGGATCGGCAGCAGCATCTGCCGTCGCGCGGGCGGAACCGGATGGGCACACTTTGCTGGCGGCCGGCGAAGGCCCGATCTCAATCGTGCCAGCACTCGCAGTACCATCGTACAGCGCGATGGCCGGGCTCACAACGATAAGCGTTTTCGCGGAAGGGGGCTGCACAGTCGTGGCGGTCACACCGTCGTTTGCGGCGAAGGACCTCAAGGGGCTGATCGCAGAGGCGAAGGCTGCGAAAGAGCCGGTCACGTATGCGTCGTCAGGACTCGGCACTCCGTCCGACACAGTTGCTGCGGAGTTCGCGCAAGCGGCCGGCATCGAATTGAAGCGGGTGATCTATCGCGGCGCGGCGCCGGCTTTGAGCGATCTGATCGCCGGTCACGTTCCGCTGATGTTTCCGACCGCTGGGCAGACGACGGAGCTAATCGCGGCCGGCAAGTTGCGGGGGCTCGCGGTTTCGACGAAGTCGCGCTGCAAGGTGCTGCCGGACGTGCCGACGCTGACGGAGGCAGGCATTCCGCTCGAAGCGGGCAAGATCTGGTTCGGACTGTTCGCGCCATCAGCTTTGCCGGCGGCGATCGCGGAATTCCTGTTCAAGGAGACTCAGGCGGTGTCGTCAACGCCCGAGCTGTCGAAGCGCATCGAGGCCATCACGCTGGAGCCTGTGCGGCATACCAAGCGCGAAGCGTCAGCAGAATATGTGGCGAAAGACGTGGCGGACTGGCAGCGCAAGGCAGCCACGATACCTGGATTGAAGTAAGTGGCGTGATGGTCGTATTCGTTGCTGCACCTCTCCCCGAGTGCGTCGCTAAACGGGGAGAGGGAAAGTGACTACTCCGCTGCCGCTTGCGACTGCGGCTTCGCTTTGGTGCCGCGGACATAGGAGACGACTTCGGCCATCACGGACAGCGCGATCTCAGCAGGTGACTGCGCGTTGATCGACAGGCCGATGGGCGACTTGATGCGGGACATCTCGGCGTCGGTGAAGCCTGCCGCCTTCAGGCGTTCGCGGCGCTTGGCGTGATTGCGTGAGGACCCCAGCGCGCCGATGTAGAGGCAGTCTGCGCGCAGTGCGACCTTCAGCGCTTCGTCGTCGATATGGCTGACATGCGCCAGAACGGCCAGCGCGGTGTAGGGATCGAGGC
>CANJPN010000381.1 GCA_947475855.1 Bradyrhizobiaceae bacterium | reverse complement strand
GGCCGCTACGTGAAGCTGCTGCTGAAATTGTCCGCGACGATCGACGAGGCGGCGGGCCGGCACGTCACGATCAATGCGACCGGCGCGCTCGCCGCACTTCTATTGGAGATCGGCATCGCTCCGGAGGTCGTCCGCGCCATTGCCGTCGTATCTCGGAGCGGCGGCCTTGTCGGTCACATTCTCGAGGAGCAGCGTACCGACTCGGCAAACCATCTGGTCAAGCTCGCGCGGGAGACGATACCCTACAAATTCGAGCCCTGATAACGCGAGCAACCGTCTGCTTTTCCGAGGAACTCGGATCAAAGCGGCCGAATACGCTGAAGCACAATGGGAGGTACCGTGACCATGCCGACACGAATCCCGCCGCGCTCGACTTGTAATGGGCCCGATGTATGGAGGACGCTGAGGCGCTCGATCGCTTCGACATCCTTGCTCATCGTGACATCTACGGTGCCTTCGCTCGCCCAAACGGGGCTCGCGGGAAAGACCATCGAGATGCAAGTCGCCAACACGGTCGGCGGCGGGTACGATCAGTATGCCCGAACCATCGCGAGGCATATGGGAAAGCACATGCCGGGCAACCCGGCCTTCATCATTAAGAACGTGCCGGGCGCGGGTGGGGCGAGAGCCGCCAATTATCTCTTCAATATCGCCCCGCGCGACGGGACCGCGATTGCGATGTTGACGCGCGAGATCGCATTGGGGCCGCTCCTCACCCCAAACCCGGAGGCCTATCAGTTCAAAGCCGAGGAATTCAATTGGATCGGGAGCCCACAGCAGGATCTCGGCCTGATGCTCATTCGGACGCGGACGGCAAGGACGCTCGACGACTTGAAATCGAAAGAAGTCCAGATGAGCGGCATGGGGCCAGCGACTCTGTCGGCGATGTTCCCTCTCATGCTCAATCAGATGCTGGGCACCAAATTCAAGATCGTGAACGGATACCCGGGCTCCGTCGAGAGCGTGATGGCTGTCGAGCGCGGCGAAGTCGAAGGCCACGCCTCGAGCGGATCGTCTGCCGCGTTTCGTGCCCGGATACAGCCGATGATCGAACGCGGCGACCTGCAGGTTCTTATGCAGCTCGGAATGCAGGAGGATCCAGCCTTTGCCGCACCACTTGTCTTCAAGTTGATCAGCGATCCCAAAGACCGGCAATTACTGGAACTACTGTTCACGCCGCAGTATGCGGGCCGGCCCTTGGTCGCACCGCCCGGACTGCCGGCGAGCCTTGTTGCCGCTTTCAGAAGCGCGTTTGAAAAGACGATGAAAGATCCGGACTTCGTCAAGGACGCGCAGGCGCAGAAGCTCGACCTCAACCCCGTGACTGGGCAGGAAATCGCGGACACGCTGAGCCGCGTCTACAAGCTACCGGAGGAGCTAGTCAGCAAGGTCAACGCGCTCTCCAAACAGTAGGCAGTAAGCTTAGCCGAGTCTGCAGGGATCATCGCTTGCTCCTTCGGATGCTTCGCCGGAAGGAATGTCTTGGTGATGGTTTCGGCGAGCGCGGGCTCGATGCTCGAAATCCCAAATACCGCGTCTTGTACCTCTCTTCCGGTAGCAGGTGTGGGCTGGAAGCCAGCCTTTTCCTTATCGGCCTTTAATTCCGCATCCTTGACCATCTTGTCGAAGGCTGAGCGTAGCACCTCGCCCCGGTCGACATCTGATCCTCTGACGCGATACCCCTAACAGCGGCTACGGTCCGCGGCGCTCTCCGCGTCGCCGACTGCGTCTCTCTCGATGTCGGCTTGTGGGGACCGCCGGTTCGACGCGCTTCGATCGCATGCCCCACCCTGACGAGGCAGCCGAGTGACGAACGATCAGCGCCCCGGTCGGGACCCCATTGCAAGAGACGGCTCGGGACGAAGTGCAACCGGGGCCACAGCAGATAACGTGCTTGTGAAACCGAACCGGCGCTCTTCGCACAACCGTGCTGATTGCTACCGAAACGCGAGCGGTGCAGGCCCGAAGGTTCACTTCGCCCGCTTCCACACAATTTCGAGTGTCACTCCAGCAGGCGTGCGGGGATTCGTGAACGTCATCTCGTCGGTGCTGATGGACTTGACGATTCGCCGCTGATTGGGTGCTCCGACGAGATTCGGAAACGTGCTGGTCTCGATGTTGGCGTGGATCGTCCTTGTCGCTTCATCCACCGTGTACGTGCCCGTGTAGGCGATCGATCCCGAGGCGACGGCCATAGCCTCGTCAGCAGAAGGGCGAGTAGTGTCGCTCGATGCATACTTTGGTGCATCGGTGCGTGTCGTTATGAAGTGGAATCGACCATCGGCGGTGTAGGTCACGGCGCCCTGCATGCTCGGTCGCGGCACGCTACTGCCATCATCACGCTTGCCCGTGCTCGAAACGTAGATCCACGTTCCGACAAGTTGAGAATGGAGTGACGCCACTTGGGAAGCGTTGTCGTTGGTCATAGCCGCCATTGCCACCGAGGTGATCGCCAAAAAGCCAAGTGCAGATGCCTGCTCACGTGTGCACGAGGACATACCACCAAAGTGCGCCCACGAACGAGAGACAGCACATGCACGAAATCAAGGTTCGGCGTCAATCTTCCGACGCGCTGTCGTAATGTGAACACCAACGAACTCGATCGCGATCCTCTCGAATCCGGACGTGGTAATGAGCATCGCCGACGTTGATGAGAACAAGCTGACGAACGTCTCCTTCTGGGATGGACCGTCGGAATCAGCTCGGCTCCCAAGACCTGCGCCTCAACGCGCGGCCACCGCTTCCCACATCAGGCCAAACCGTGCGAGGTACTTCTTCAGGCGGTCGGCGTCGTTGGTGGATGATTTAGCCGCGCGCGAGGCGGCGAACAAGGTGCGGCCGGCGGCGCTGAGCGACTTCGACTCGCGGCAGACGCGCACGACGGCGGCAAGCTGGGCAACGTCGAACAGATCGATGTGCGCCAGCCGCTGGGCACCGAGCAGACCGGCCAGGATCTCGGCATCGGGCTCGGCGGACGTGCGGCGCCACGCAGCGCGCAGGCGCTCGATCTCCTCGGCGACCACGGTCTCGTTGATGCGGCCCGACGGCGCCAGCGTCGCCATGCGGGTCACGGACGCACCGAGATCGCGGAAGTTGGCCGACCATGCCGCCTCGGGTGACGTCGCGAAGGCCAGATAAGCCGCCCGCGCCTCCTTGTTGAAGGTGACGGTTTCGCCGGATGCCTGAGCGTGCCGCGCCAGCTCGAACGCGAGATTGGGCTCGATGTCCTCGCGACGTTCTCTGAGGCCGGGCAACGCGAACGTCCAAAGATTGAGCCGCGCCAGCAGGTCCTCGCGGAAGCGGCCGGTCTCGACGGCGCGCGCCAACTCGCGGTTGGTGCCGGCGATGAGCTGAAAGTCGCTCGCCACCTCCTTGTCCGCGCCGACGGGCAGGAAGCGCTTGTCTTCGATCGCGCGCAGGATCATCGCCTGCTCGTCGAGGCCAAGCTCGCCGATCTCGTCGAGAAACAGGATGCCGGTGTTCGCCGCGCGCAGCAGGCCGGGCCGATCAGCCATCGCGCCGGTGAACGAGCCCTTGATGTGCCCGAACAGCGCCGACATCGCGCCATCGCCACGCAAGGTCGCGCAATTGACCTCGACGAACGGGCCCTTGATCTGGTGCCGCGCATGCTTCAGCTCATAGATGCGCCGCGCGAGTTGCGATTTCCCCGCGCCGGTCGGCCCCGTCAGCAGGATCGGCGACTTGGAGCGTATCGCCACCTGCTCGATGCGCTCGATCATGCGATTGAACGCGGCGCTCTTCGTCTCGATGCCCGACTTCAGGAACGATGCGCCTTCCTGGCGTTCGGCGCGGAACCGCGTGGCGATGCGATCGTAGCGCGACAGGTCGAGATCGATGATGCTGTGCGTGCCGGGATCGCCGTCCTTCCATCGGCGTGGCGGCGTCACCTGCATCAGGCGGCCGGGGATGACCCGCGCTTCGGTGAGCAGGAACCAGCAGATCTGCGCGACGTGCGTACCCGTGGTGATATGGACGAGATAGTCCTCGGTGTCCGGGTCGAACGGATAGGCGCGCGCGAACTCGTGCAGCGCGGCGTAGACCTCCTCGAAGTCCCAGGGGTCTTTCAAGTCCATGACGTGCTGGCGGACCTGCGTCTCAGGCGAGACTTGGGCGATGTCCTGCGCGACGCGCTCGGCGAGTGCGGCGTGGCTGGTGCCGTGGATCAGATCCAGCCGGTCGATCTGCAGGTCCTGGTGCTGACACAGGCTCACCGTCGGCCGCCAGCGCTGCCAGCGTTCCGCGTTTTTACCCTGGTCGAGCGTGGAGCCCAGGAAGCCGATGGCGACACGAGGTTTCATGGAGACATGCTATATCCTAGAAGATAAAATAGTCTATTACAAGATATACAAATAGGAACCATAACGCATAGAAAGCTTCACCGATACAGAATTATTATTATGTTTTTCAATTACTTGATTGATAACTTCGCGCCAGAGAAAGAACTGGCACGTCTGCTGCCCTACCTCCTGGCATGAAGCCAATGAGGATAAGTGTCATGGCGAACAAGATGCTTTTTGCGAGCTACCAGGGCAAGCTGCTGCCGAAGACGAACGCGCGCAACCTCGCGGGCGCTCCGGCTTACGCCTTGCCGCCCAAGCACGCACTGGCGCAACTGGCGGTGACGGGCACACTGTCGCGCACGTTCTACGCTTCGGCGAAGAACCAGCTCGACGACGTGCTGGCGCTGACGGCCGAGATCGCCCCGCGCTTCCTGGCTCAGGCCGCCATCTATGCTCGCCAGCGTGGTCACATGAAGGACATGCCGGCGCTTTTGCTGGCAGCACTGTCGACACGAGACCCCGTGCTGTTCGCTCGTGCGTTTCCGCAGGTGATCGACAACGGCCGTATGCTCCGGTCGTTCGTGCAAATCATGCGGTCGGGTGCGGCAGGCCGTAAGTCGCTAGGGTCGCGGCCGAAAGCGATGGTGCAGGCGTGGCTGAATAACGCCTGTGACGCGCAGATCATGCGTGCCGCGGTTGGTCAATCGCCGTCGCTCGCCGACGTGATCCGTATGGTGCATCCAAAGCCCGCTTCGGCGGAGCGGCGGGCGCTGTACGCGTATCTGATCGGCAAGCCGTACAATGTCGCTGTCATGCCCGGACTCGTTCGCGCGTTCGAAGCGTTCAAGCGTGATCCGCAGGCTCCCGTGCCCGACGTTCCCTTCCAGATGCTAACGGCACTGGATCTGACTCCGATGCACTGGGCAGCGATCGCGAAGAACGCCGGATGGCAGATGCTGCGCATGAACCTGAACACGTTCGACCGCCAGTGCGTTTTCGCTCTCGACGGTATGGCGGAGATGGTTGCGGCGCGGCTGCGTGACCCGGCCGAGATCAAGCGCTCGCGCGTGCTGCCTTACCAGCTGATGGCCACCTATATGGCCACCAGCCCGGAGGTGCCGGCCATCGTGCGTGAGGCGTTGCAGGATGCGCTGGAGATCGCAATCACAAACGTATCCGCGGTGGCGGGTACGATCGCGATCTGCCCCGACGTGTCGGGCTCGATGTCATCGCCGGTGACGGGTACCCGCAAGGGCGCGACGTCGGCGGTACGCTGCATCGATGTGGCAGCGTTGGTTGCGGCGGCGTTGCTGCGCGCGAACCGGTCTGCGCGCGTGCTTCCGTTCGAGTGCGGCGTTGTCGACGTGGATTTGAACCCGCGCGACACGGTGCTCACGAACGCGGCGAAGCTGGCGGCGGTCGGCGGTGGTGGAACGAACTGTTCCGCGCCGCTGGCCAAGCTGAACGCGGAACGCGCGAAGGTCGACACGATCGTGTTCGTCTCGGACAACGAGTCCTGGGTGGACGCGAATGGTGGTAGCTCGACGGCAACGATGACGGAGTGGACGAAGCTTAAGGCCCGCAACCCGGGCGCCAAGCTGGTCTGCATCGACATCCAGCCGAACCGGACGACGCAGGCGCCGGATCGCGACGACATCTTGAATGTCGGCGGGTTCTCGGATGCCGTATTCGAGGTGGTCGTCGACTTCGCAGCCGGTCGACTGTCGCCCGGACACTGGATAGCCGCGATCGAGAAGATCGAGGTGTGAACGAGAACGCCTCTCGCCTTCGCAGAATTGCGAAGGCGAGAGGGATACAAGACAGACCGGGGGGAATGCCTCTTGGGACTACATCGCTATCCCCGAGGAACGTCTCATACCGTCGGTTGATAGTCCCGACTCGTGTTGCGCTGGCGCGATTCCGCTGATCTCGAGATCGTGATTCCATAGCTCCAGTGATTCGATGGAGGACGTGGATGACGGTGCCACTCGAGATCC
>CANJPN010000380.1 GCA_947475855.1 Bradyrhizobiaceae bacterium | reverse complement strand
TTGTATCCGAATGAAACACCGTTTCAGAGGAGGAGCGCATGCTGAGGAGTGTCTTCGGAAGCTGCGGTCCGACTGCAACGCTGTTGCTCGTCGCAATCGTCCCCGGGATCGCCTCTATCGCATCACGTGCCGACACGGTGAGTGATTTCTACCGCGGCCGGAACCTGAACTTCATCGTCACCACGAGTGCAGGTGGCGACTACGACAGGCGCGCCCGGCTGGTCGCGCGGCATATGGAAAGGCAAATTCCTGGCCAGCCGAAGATCGTCGTGCAGAACATGCCCGGCGGCGGCGGCATTCGCGGTATCAACTACATCTATCGGATCGCGCCCCGCGACGGAACCGTGGTCGGATCGATCGAGCAACTCGCTCCGCTGGCTCAGGCCTTCGAGGAAAAGGGCGTCGAGTACGACCTGCTGAAAGGCACCTATATCGGCAACACGACGAACTCGCCGATCGTGCTCGCGTCTTGGCACACGTCTAACGTCAAGACTTTCGAGGATGCCATGCGCACCGAGCTGGTGCTTGCCGCATCGGGCGCCGGCTCGGCCAACACCCAGGTTCCCCGGATGTTGAATGCGCTGCTCGGCACCAAGTTCAAGATCGTAAGTGGCTACCCCGGTGGCAACGAGATGTATCTCGCCATGGAAAGCGGCGAGGTTGCCGGACGCGCCACCCAGAACTGGGCCGGATGGAAATCGCAACGACCGGATTGGCTGCGGGATCGTAAGCTCAACCTGCTGGCGCAGGCTGGAAACCGAAAACATCCCGAGCTGCTCGAAGTGCCCCTTCTGCGGGACTACGCCAAGACGCCCGAGGACAGGCAAGTGCTCGACATCTACTTCGATACAATGGAGATCGCCCGGCCGTTCTGGATCGGGCCGGAGGTTCCTGTCGATCGGGCTGCCGCGCTGCGCAGGGCATTCGATGCCACGATGGCCGATCCGGAATTCCTGGCCGAAGCCGCGAGGATGATCATCGACATCGAGCCTACTCCGGGCGAGGAGGTTCAACGCGTCATTGCACGGGTCATCAATGCACCCGACCCGATCATGAGGCGGGCGCGCAGCTTCGCGAATGCGCAGTAGAACCCGCTGACGCATTCGACCAGGCAAAAGCGCAGGCATCCGAATCCGCGCCGTGACGACCAGGGCCTGGGCCGCCTTCAAGGCCGGGCGGCGCGACGCTTGGAACCGACCAAGGCGGCGTGCACTTGGAAAATCGCTGCGTGTCGACCTTGCACTGCATCCCCGCGCCGGGTGTCGCAGATCAGGCAACGTTCGGATCAGGCATCGTGGCGGTGACATGAGACAAATGATTAGCGTATCCTGGGAACGCGCTGCGTGCCCTCTGCTGAATCCGAACGACGCGCACAGCGCTCGCCAGGCTGTATATCGAGTAATCTCCGCCACATCGATGGGCCCATGATCGACATTCACCATCACATCTCCCCACCACGCTATACCGAGGTCGTGGGAGCTCAATTCAATTCTCGAAATCCGGCCAACGCCGCCAACATTCTAGGTTGGACCCCTTCCCGGTCGATCGAAGCCATGGACGCATCCGGCATTGCAGCCGCGGTCACCTCTATCTCCACGCCGGGAGTGTGGCTCGGTGACGTTCTCCTGGCACGACGGCTGGCGCGTGAGTGCAACGAGTATGCAGCGCGCATGACGAACGACTACCCCGGACGTTTCGGGTTCTTCGCAACTGTGCCGATGCCAGACCTCGACAGCACGCTCGATGAAATCAGATATGCGTTCGACGTATTGGGCGCAGACGGCGTCGGCCTGATGAGCAACTACGGAAGCGTCTGGCCGGGCGATCCATCGCTTGCCCCGGTGCTCGATGAGCTCAACCGGCGCAGTGCCATCGTCTACGTGCATCCGATCTTGCCGGTAGCCTGCGCAGGCATGATGGCTGGCGTTGGCGAATCAGCGCTGGAATACCTGTTCGACACTGCTCGTGCGATCGCAAGCCTCCTCTACAACGGCTCGTTCATTCGCTGGCCAAACATCCGTTTCATTTTCCCCCATGCAGGCGGGGCCCTGCCGCCCCTCGCCGAGCGCGTCTCCCGCATGGCCGATCGCGACAGAAGGATCGACGGCAAGCCGGCTGTGGGGTCGCTCCGGGAGATCAAGCAACTGTACTTCGATGTGGCGACATCGACGAACCCGGTGACGATGGCCGGACTGTTGCGGCTGGCGTCGATCGACCGGATCATGTTCGGGACCGACTTTCCGTTCGTCTCCTCGATGTCGTATACGATCGATCCCTTGCGCAGCTATGGTTTGGCCGCTGCGGATTTGCACGCCGTCGAATCCGGCAATGCGAGACGGCTTTTCTCGCGATTCTCGCAGTCCGCCGGATGACGCCAGCGATGGCAAGAGACCTGGGTGAAAGTGGCTGCACATGACAACGATTTGCACACAGAGCTGCATCGTTCTGGGAATTGCGACACTGCTTGCGCTGCCGCCCTCTGCACCCGCCTCATCGCAGGAGAGTGACTGGCCGGCGCACTACGTGCGCATGGTTGTTCCCGGTGGCTCGGCGACGGCTGCCGATCTTGCTGCGCGGTTGATAGCCACTCACCTGGCAGAACCTTGGAAACAGCAGGTCGTTGTCGAGAACCGCCCCGGAGCAGGCGGCATGGCGGGCACGGCACAAATCGCCCGCGCGACGCCGGATGGATATTCTCTGCTGTTCGCCCAAGGTGCGCCGCTGTCATTGTCCCCGCATACGTTCGAGTCAGTCCCCTACGATGTCGAGCGTGATCTGGCCCCGGTCGTCTTCGTCGGCATGGTTCCGCTGGTTCTGGCGGCATCGCCTAAACTACAGGTGACGACGACCACGGACCTCATTGCCATCGCGCGCAAGAACCCGGGCAAGCTGACGTTCGCCACTTCGTCCGCGCGCAGCATTCCGCATCTCGCTGCCGATTATCTCATGCGAGCCGCAAATATTGAGATGGTGCAGGTTCCTTACGTCGGCTATCCCCAGGCCATCCAGGATACCGTGACGGGCACGGTCGATGCCCTGTTCGGCGGTGCCCAGGTCATCACGCAGAGCGAGGGGGGCAATCTGCGGATGCTGGGCGTCAGCACGCCGACGCGACTGCCGAACCACGACGGAATTCCAACGATTGGCGAGACCGTGCCTGCATTCGAGGGCGTGGCGGGTTGGCTGGCCGTGATGGCGCCCAAAGGCGTACCGGCCACCATCATTGCAAGGATGAACGCCGATATCCGGCGCATTCTCGATAGAGCGGAGGTCCGCGCCCGGCTACATGACCTCGGCATCTATCCCGATACCGTCAAGCTCGGGGATCCGCAGGCACTTGCCGCATTCATAAGGCGCGACACGGCGCTCATGCATCAGATCGTGAAGGCTGCCGGTCTGAAGCCCGAATAGCGCTAGCATTGCCGGTGTCGGGCTCCCGCTCGTCGCAAGACCGATTGAATGTGGTACGCTTGCGTTAGCGTGCCGTCGCCAGGGCGCTGAGCCATCTCCGACGTGGGGCGGCTACGCAGGCAAGGTCCGCTGCCACCACATTTTGACGGCTTACATGGACAGCAACACCAAGCCTTAACTCACGAGCAGGAACAAAATCCGTGTGGTCAAGGAGCTCTATCAGCTTATCAATTCCATCACCTTTGTATCTCGTTCCAGCAGTATTGATCATTTGTTGCCTGCTTCTTCGCGTCCTCGACCCGCCGCCCTTTTCGTCGTTGCGGCTGATCGCGTTTGATTCCTGGCAGAGAGCGGCCCCCCGGATCGCAGACGCCAGTTATCCCGTCAAAGTCATCGCGATCGACGAGAAATCCTTGCAGCGCTTCGGCCAGTGGCCCTGGCACCGGACGCTCGTGGCGGATCTCGTCTCCCGCCTTCACGAGGCAGGCGCAAAATCGATCGCTATAGATCTGATATTCGCGGAAGCCGACCGCTTTCCCACGTCAGGACCGGACGGTTCCCGGTTGCAGAGCGATACACGACTAGCCGCCGCGATATCGAGTTCACGTTCGGTGCTGGCCATCGTCGGCGATGCACGCGGCAGCTTCTCGACACCCAAGGCCAAGTCGGCGCTCGCCGCGACTGGAACCCAGCCTCTATCGTCCATCCATCGATTTCCCTCAGCCGTCATCCCGATACCGGTCTTGGCTGATGCGGCAGCCGGCATCGCTTCGGTCAACTGGTTTCCCGAGCGTGACCAGATCGTTCGTCGCGTGCCGGTCTTGGTGGGTATTGCCGATAGCGTCTTTCCGTCCCTGGCCTTGGAAGCGCTGCGCGTCGGCATCGGCGAGAGCACGATTTTCGTGCGCTCATCGCCGGACAACGCCTCAAATATTCGCCGGCCGGCAATCGAAGCGGTCAAGGTCGGTAACTATGGTTTGGCCGTGGATCCGAACGGCGAGTTGTGGATGCGGTTCGCCGTGGAAGACCCGCGCCGCACGATTTCGGCGGCCGATGTCCTGGAGGGCAAAGTCCATCGGTCTGATCTCGAAGGACGCCATGTCATCATCGGGGCAACCGCAATCGGTCTGTCCGATGTGAAAGCGACGCCGCTTGCACCGGATACGCCAGGTGTCGAGATTCACGCACAAGCGCTCGAGCAGATCCTCGCGGGCGTGAGCATCACGCGACCAGACTACATCTTGGGCTTCGAGCTGATCCTTGTCATTGTCAGTGGAATCGCTATCGCGCTTCTCCTGAAACAATTCAGTGCGGTTCCCGCAGCCATTGCATCGACAGTGCTGGCGGGCGTTGCCCTGCTGTGCTCCTGGTTTTCGTACAACCATCTGGGCCTGCTCATCGATCCAATTTATCCAGTCTTCACTGCGGCACTGATCTACTTCGGTTGTTCCCTGACGGCCTATCTTGAAACGGAGCGAGACCGGAACCGGATCCGTGACGCGTTCGGTCACTACCTCGCGCCCGTGATGGTCGAAAGACTGGCGCGCGAGCCGGACAAGCTCAAGTTGGGCGGCGAGATGCGCAATATCACCTTGCTATTCGCCGACGTGCGCAGCTTCACGAGGCTGTCGGAAAGCATGAGCGCTGCCGAACTCGTGCGTTTCGTGAATCGCTTGTTCACGCCGCTGACAGAAGCGATCCTGGCGAACCAGGGTACGATCGACAAATACATGGGCGATGCGATCCTGGCATTCTGGAACGCACCGCTGGACGATCCGCTGCATGCGGAAAATACGTGCCGCGCCGCTCTTGCTATGCGTCACGCACTGACGAAGCTCAACGGTGAAGCGCCCGTTCTGTCGGCGGAACCTATTCGTCTGGGCATCGGGATCAACACCGGTGACGCGGTTGTGGGCAATGTTGGTTCGCCCCAGAGGTTCGACTACTCGGTCCTCGGTGAGGTCGTGAACACAGCGTCGAGATTGCAGGAAGCAACCAAGACCTGCGGCGCCGATATCATCGTCGGCGAAGCCACCGCAGCCGCGTTGCCCCATTTCGCAGTTCTCGAAGTCGGTGAAATGACGCTGAGGGGCAAAGCCAAACCAGAACGCATCTTTGCGCTGCTCGGCGATGAGACGCTGAAGGACTCCCCGGCCTTTCAAGCTTTGGCAAATCGACACGCAGCGCTGCTTGCAGCCATTGGTGGCGGCGACACCAAGGCAAAGATCGCTGCCTTGGAGGCCTGTATCGAATGTCCCGTTCCCGGCACCCAAGCGCTCTATCGCGCGCTCGGTGCCAAGGTTCGAGCCGAATAGAACTCAGCGGAAGAAGCGCCCTCTCGGCCCTTGCTGCATCGGAAATCGCGGCCGGCCGGGATAACCACCGGGTCGAAAGCCGCCGGGGCGGAAACCGCCGATGCCAATCGATATCCCGATCGGGCTCCCCCCGATGTCCGTGCGGCGTCCTGGACGTGGCGGCGGACGGTCGGGCGGCAACCACCTCACCACACGGCCGGGCCTTACACGCGCAGGTCTGACGGGAATGAACTGGACATCACGATCCCGGTTGGATCTGCGCAGTTGCTCCTGTGGCCGAGGCGGCGGAGAGCCGGCCCGACGTCCCCTCGGCGGCACGACAGGCGTAAGGGTCGCGCACGCCGAAGCGCGCTGCCGGACGAAAGCCGCGTCGACGATCGCTGATCTTGACAATTGAGGGTTAGGGTCGACTTGCGGCGGCCGCGCGACGAGGTAGTGCCCCAACACGTGGTGTAAGCCCACAGGCATGATCCGGAGCGCCGCGGCTCGGATTGTCAGGCGGCCGGGATTGCCGGCGGCCTGACGGTGGCATCATCGCAGAAGCCGGCCATCGTTTCCAGGCTCATGTAGCGGCGC
>CANJPN010000379.1 GCA_947475855.1 Bradyrhizobiaceae bacterium | reverse complement strand
CGCCGCGTTCCTTTGGGCTTCGACAGCGACGTCATCGTCGCGGATCTCACCCGATGCCCTATCGTCCTGTAGTGAACCTGTTGCTGCAGACCGTCGACATTCTGGTTGCGGTAATGGTGCGAATGCACGCCCTCGTTCGCAACTGGAAGGATGATCCACAACAGGACATCGGCAACCACCAGAAGCAGAGCGAGTATCGCAAACTGGCCTGCTGCCAGTTTCGTGACACGCAAAAATTTGGAGGACCGGCCCACCATCGCCTAGGCCCCATACGCCGGAAGCAAAGCGGCGTGCTTCAAACACTGAGAGTGGACGGACATCACCATACTCAATGCACGCTGTACTTGAGTGAGCAGACACAAACCAAACGACGACGGACTCAGCCGACAGTCGATTGTCTTTCCTGCCCAATCCATACGTCAGCCAAGCAAGCCGAACAACCAGCCAGGCGGCCAAGCCTCCGATGCTTGCAGCAACGCCAATCTCGACTGCGAACTAGGCCCCAGCCAACTCTCTTCCCGCCGCCTCGATGGCTTTGACGATATTGGCGTAGCCCGTACAACGGCAGAGCTGGCCGGATAGCTCCTTGCGTATCGTGCCGGCGTCGGGCGCGCGATGCCTCGAAAGGATATCCCTTGCGGTTATAAGCATGCCCGGAGTGCAGAAGCCGCACTGCAGCGCATGTTCGTCGTGGAACCAGCGCTTCAGCACCATCATAGCCGGATCGGCGGCAAGCCCTTCGAGCGTTTTCACGTGCATGCCGTCAGCCCTGACCGCAAGGGTCAGACAGGACCGCGTCGTCTGCCCCTCAACCTCCACGGTACACGCACCGCATACGCCATGTTCACACCCCAGATGCGTGGCGGTCAGGCCTTGCCGCTCCCGAATGAAATCGGCAAGCGTCTCCCGCGGTTCGACCTCGGCCGACACGCTCTCGCCATTGAGCACTAACGAAACCTTAGCTTTCATGACGGCGATCCACGACCAATGACGAACAACTGGCGGCTTGGGCGCCCACATGCGCGACGACACAGACTGTTGGCGGGCCGAAAACTTTTCTACTGCGTCCCCGGACGAACGATCCGACCGATAGGTCGGAGCGTGCAGAGCCGGGGTCTTTACACCTCTCGAACGTGTAAGGCTCCCGGATAGCCTCGCTGCAGTCGGCTTCCGGGAACGCAAGAGGTGTTACGTTAGCGCAAAAGGGCAGCAGCCCCTCTCGCCGTCTCGCCGCGAATTCTTTCACCCCGCAGCCTCCCTCACGGCCTTCAGTAGTGTAGCCGTGTGCAACCGCTTGACGTAGTCGTCCGCATCCTGCTGAACGCTCGCTAGATCCCGCGCGATCGCTGCGCGCAGGCGAGCCTCATCGCCCCCGAACGCCGTCGCCGTCTCCACCAGCAATTGCGCACGCGTCGTCGTCCCGCCGAGTACGACCACAGCCGCTCGATCAGGCCGCACGATGACGCAGCCGATAGACATCGCGAACGCACCGCTCTTGCGAACCACTTTCTGGTAGCTCCAGCGCGTACCTGTAGGCAGCGCAGGCACATCGAACGCCGTGATGATCTCACCGGCTGCGATCGATGTCGTGTAGGCGCCGACCAACAGGGCCTCCATCGGCTCGACGCGCTCGCCGGAGGGGCCGGAGATCCGCGCGGTCGCTCCCAGCGCAAGAAGACATGCAGGCCAATCCGCGGCAGGATCAGCGAGCGCGACGCTGCCGCCGATGGTGCCGTGATTGCGCACCGAGCGATAGGCGATCCCGCCCGCCACCCGCTGCAATAGCCCGCCACTCGGATCGGGCACCTTCCCATCCTCGATCGCAGCGTGCGTTACGCCGGCCCCGATGCGCACGCCGTCGGAAGTCTTCGCAAATTGGCCCAGCGCCGAAAGACCGCCGAGATCGACGAGCGTGACGGCAGGCGCCATCCGCAAGGCCAGCAGAGGCACCAGAGACTGGCCGCCTGCAATTGCAACTGCGCCTCCGCTTTCGCTTGCAAGGCGTGCGCACGCATCGGCGACCGAGCCAGGTTTGAAGTAATCGAACGGTGCGGACTTCATGAGCGCACCCCCATTGCAGCACGGGCAGCGGCAATCGCGTCCGACACACGGCGCGGTGTCATCGGGGTCTCGTTGGGCTGCGCGCCGATCGAGCGGAACGCGTCTGCGATAGCATTCCCGAGCACCGCAGGCGGCGCGATGGCCCCACCTTCGCCAACCCCTTTCACGCCGTATTCCGTCCCCTCGGCAGGATGCATCAGATGACCGACCCGAACCAGCGGCACCTCGAGCGCGCCGGGCACGTGGTAGTCGGCAAACGTCGTCGCAAGCGGCTGACCTTCGGAGCTGAATGGTATCTCTTCGTAGAGCGCCGTCCCGATACCCTGCGCGATACCTCCCTGTACCTGTGCATCGACGATCATCGGATTGATCACCGTGCCGCAGTCCTCCGATATTGCGTAATCGAGGATCTCCACGACGCCAGTGTCGGGATCGACAGCAACGACAGCCGCATGCGTACCGTAGGAAAACACGCCTGCGGAATCGCGTGGCTCATATGTCGAGGTCACCTCCAACAGTGGGCTCATGCCGGCCGGCAATAACTCCTGACGGATGTTGGCCGCACGCGCCACCTCCGCTATCGGCAACGATGCAGCAACCCCTTCCGAGGACGCATGCACCCGACCGTTCTCGATATGCACCGTTGCAGGATCCGCCTGCATGAGATGCGCGCCGATCTTCTTGATCTTGTCCGCGAGCTGCCTGCCCGCGTGCGCCACTGCGCCGCCGGCGAACACGATCGACCGTGAACCGAAGCTGCCGAACCCCATCGGCGTGGTCGAGGTGTCGCCGTAGCGGATCGTAATCAGCGACGGATCTATGCCCAGTTCATGCGCCGCGATTTGCGCGTACGTCGTGTCGTGCCCCTGGCCGAAACACTGCGTGCCCACTGCCAAAATGACGGAGCCGTCCGAATTCATTCGGGCATTGCACGACTCATAGCCCGGAATGATCCGTCCCTTGCGCTTCATCCATTCGGCCGCACCGTGACCGCTTTGCTCGGAATAGAAGGCGAAGCCGACACCGATCGCGCGGCCGTCGCTCTCGGATTGGCTCTGACGTTTCCGGACCGCCACTTCACCGATCAGATCGCGCGCCATGTCGAGCGAGGCGACGTAATCGCCGGTGTCGAACGTCATGCCGCCCACGGTCGTGTAGGGCAGCTCCGCCTTCGTCACGATGTTCTGCCGCCTCAGATCGAACGCCTTACGACCGATCTCGCGCGCCATCTCGTCAACCAGCCGCTCGATGGCGAAGCACGCGCCCGGCCGCGCGACACCGCGATAAGGCCCCATCGGCGCCTTGTTGGTGGCAACCGTCCAGGTGTTTACTTTGAGTGCCTTTATGCGATACGGCCCCGGCAGATTGCGCGCAGCCATACTGGTTTCCATGAACGAGCCTGTCGGCCAAAGCGCATAAGCGCCGGCATCGACATAAACGTCGCCCTCGACACCGATGAGCGTACCGTCGCGCTCCGCTGATATCGTGAGGTCGTAGGTGTGATCCCGCGCATGCACCGAGGCGATCAGATGCTCGCGCCGGTCCTCGATCCAGCGGACGGGATGCCCGCATTTGATCGCAAGTGCAGCCACAGCGACCTCTTCCGGCATCAACCGGTTCTTTCCGCCGAAGCCACCGCCGACATCGGGCGCGATTACGCGCACCTTGTGTTCCGGCAACCCCAGCGATTGCGCGATGCCGATGCGCATGACATGTGCGCCCTGGGTCGAAAGATAGACGACGAGTTCCTCGAGCCTGCGATCCCAGTGCGCGACGACGCCGCGGCCTTCAAGCGTCACCGTCGCCTGCCGGTTCATCCGGAATTGCCGCCGCACCTGGATCGGCGCCGCGGCCGCCCGCGCAATATCGCCTTCCGTGATCGTCGACGTGATGTAGGCGTTGTCAGCCCAGTGCTCGAACAGCTTCTGCGCCCCCGGCTGCATTGCCGCCACGCAATCGACGACAGCCGGCAGCTCGTCTATGTCGACGACGACCGTATCGGCGATATCCTCGGCTTCACCACGCGTTCCAGCCACCACGGCTGCGATCGTCTGGCCAGCAAAGCGCACCCGGTCCATTGCCAACGGCGGATACGGCCCGAGCTTGAAGCTCGGCATTTCCGGCCCGGCCGGCAACACGTTGACGTTGCCGAGGTCTGCGAAAGTGAAAACTTGCGCACTCTTGTCCGCAGGCTTCACGATGCCGCGCACATGACCGTGCGCCACCTGCGATCTGACGAACGCGACATCCTTGAGCCCTGGTATCCGGATGTCGGCGACAAACTGCGCCGCACCCGCGAGGTGCCTCCCGTCCTCCTTGCGCTTCAGCCGCGCGCCGATCCAGCCTGTAGGCTCATGCGTGTCCGCCATGTAACCTTCACATCCTGTTGGGTTTGCTTCCCATGCAAGTCCGCCCGAGGGCCTGCAGGCCCCCACTGTGTCAGCGTGCACCTTACCCCGCAAGACGTGAGCCGGCCCCTGCTGCAATTCGCCATCGCGAACGCAAGAAGGGCCGGGTCTTGCCGACCCGGCCCTTCAATCCCGATCACTTTGAAATCCGGTTTCAGTAAGCATTCTTCGCGAACAGCACCGCCCGGAAGGTCCGCGCAAGGATCATCAGATCGAGCTCCAGCGACCAATTGCGGATGTAGGAGAGATCCTCTTTCACGCGGCAGGCTATGTCGTTCTCGTTGGTCACCTCTCCCCGCCATCCTTCGACCTGGGCAAGGCCGGTGATGCCAGGCTTCATCTGATGGCGGATGCCGTAGGTCTTGACCTGCTCACCCCACTGGGCGTTGTGTGCGAGAGCATGCGGCCGCGGCCCGACAAGCGACATATCGCCCTTCAGCACATTGATGAGTTGCGGCAGCTCGTCGAGACTGAGGCGGCGCAGCATTCGGCCGACCTTCGTGACGCGCGGATCGAATGCCTGCGCCTGCGCGATATTCTGCCCGTCCTCCATGCAGGTCATCGTCCGGAACTTCAACACGTCGAAGATCGCGAAGTTGAGCCCCCGGCCGCGCTGGCGGAACAGCACAGGACCATTGCTCTCGAGCTTGATGGCAATCGCGATGAGGACCATCACCGGCAGCGCAAGCGCCAGCAGCAAACCGCCGAGCACGATATCCTCGGCCCGCTTCACCATCGGCGCCCAATCGTTCAACGGGCGTTCCTTCACATCCAGGAGACCGACGCCACCGATGGACGACACCTTGTTCGCGGGGCCACCTTCGACGAGATCGGAGGACAAATGCGTGACCATGTGAATGCTGACCGGCAACTGCTGCAGCTGGTTGGCGATCAGCGACATGCGGCGGTCAGCCGACTGTGGCAGTGCAATGACGATCTGGTCGATAGCGCCCCTGCGGCCTTGAGCCATCAGGTCTTCGAGGCGCCCCTTGATATCGAGATTGTCGGCGTCGAGGCGATCACGCGGGCGGTCATCATAAACGCCGACAAAGCGGATGCCTGTCGTTTCGTTCTTGAGACTGTCCTGAACCCGGCGGGCGATCTCGCCAGCGCCGAAAACTGCAACGCGCGTATCGAACGCTCCGGCCGCGGTCAATCTCTTCAGTACGGCGCGGCAGATCAGCCGCATGGCGAAAAGAGCGACGAAGCTCGCCGAGATCCAGGCTGCATACCAGACCCACAGGTGAACCTCAGCCACGCTGAACGGCACGCCCAGACCCAGCGCCGCGAACGTCGCCAAGATGAGAGCCGCCAATATTCGTCCAGGCTTGACCGGCAGATCGTCGACGCGGCTCAAATCGTACATGTTCCACGCCTGCATGCAGACGAAGAAGAGCATTGATGTTACGAGCGCTGACTTCACGATCGTGACAGGGTTGATCTCGAGACCACCAGCCTCCGCATAGATCCAAGCGGGCAGGATAGCTCCAAGCACGACAGCCGCGACGTCGCTGACGCCGACGAGATCCATGGCAACGCGGCGGGAAACTCGTTTCGGAAGCGCAGTCCGATCCCCCAGAACCAGACCCGCAGACTCGATAGAGCCAAAACTCGAGACGCTCATGTACTAACACTCCCACACCGCCGACTTGTCAGCAGGCCAATACAAGTAATTGATCAGCAGACATTAAATAGTCGGCCGTGAAGTTTCTTCAACCTGCTGATCTCGTTTGCTGATCGAGCGGGAAGTCTGGCTTTGAGTTGCCGGATTTCCACGCTTCCCCGTGGATTTCCTTGCAAATCGTGATGGGGGTTTGCTGCTGTGGCGAACCATGATT
>CANJPN010000378.1 GCA_947475855.1 Bradyrhizobiaceae bacterium | reverse complement strand
GGCGTCTGAGATGGCGTCTGTCGCTGTCGAAGGTGTGTGCGTGGAGGGTGCAATATGAAGGACGAGCCAGAGGCAACCTATCATCCGCATCCTTCGCGGCCGAAGCTGAAGCTGCCGCCGGGCGCATGGGACACGCATTGTCATGTATTCGGGCCGAAGGCGATCTATCCGGTGGATCCGAACTCGCCGGTGCGCGCCGACGCACCGAAAGAGAAGCTGTTTGCGCTTCATGAAATGCTGGGAATCGAGCGCTGCGTGATCGTGCATTCAGCTTTGCATGGGCTCGACAATCGTGTCGTCGAGGATGCGCTGGCGGGGAAGGGCGGGGCTTATCTCGGTGTCGCGCTTCTGGCGCCGAGCGTTGCGCCTGCTGAATTGAAGCGGCTCGATCGGGCAGGGTTTCGGGGCGTTCGCTACAACTTCATGCAGCACCTGAAGAAGGAAGCGACAATCGACGAAGTGATGGATCTTGCTCCGAGGCTCGCCGACGTCGGTTGGCATTTGCAGGTGCACATGGAGCGCGGAATGATTGCCCAGGTTGGGCCGCGGCTGGTCAAGGCACCCGTTCCGATCGTGATCGATCACATCGGCCGGATCGATGCCGGCGAGGGGTTCGATCAAGTCCCGTTCTCCGCGCTGATGCGGATGATGGAGAGTGGGAACGCGTGGTGCAAAGTGAGCGGATGCGATCGGATCACGCGCGCGGGGCCGCCCTATGCTGATGCGGTGCCGTTCGCCGCACGGCTGATGGCGGAGTTTCCTGACCGGGTCGTTTGGGGGACCGACTGGCCCCATCCCAATCACCAGGGGCCGGTGCCTGACGATGGTGAACTCGTGGATCTCATCGGCGCCGTCGCACCGACATCAGCGGCGTTGTCGCGACTGATGGTCGACAATCCGCGGCGGCTCTACGATGAAAGGGGGCAGGGATGACGGGCAGACTTGACGGGAAGGTCGCGTTAATCTCGGGTGCTGGAAGCGTCGGGCCGGGTTGGGGAAATGGGCGCGCCATGGCGGTGCGTTTCGCGGAAGAAGGCGCGCGCATATTCGCAGTGGACCGGGAGCCGGAGCGGCTTTTGGAGACGGTCACCCGCATCGAGGCGCTGGGCGGTGATGTCGAAACGCATTTCGCGGACGTGACTGACACTGCAGCGGTTGCAGGGATGGTGGCGGCGTGCGTCAAGCGGTTCGGCCGCATCGACGTCCTCGTCAACAATGTCGGCGGCTCGGCATCGGGCGGGCCGGTGGAGATGAGCGAAGAAGTTTGGGACGCCCAGATTGATTCGAACCTCAAGAGTGTGTTTCTCGCCTGCAAGCACGTGCTTCCGGTGATGGAAAAGCAAGGTGGGGGCGGATCAATCGTCAACATCGCTTCGGCGTCGGGTATCCGGTGGACGGGCAGTGCGCAGGTCGCTTACGCCGCCACGAAGGCCGGCGTGATCCAGTTGTCGCGGGTCGTCGCGATCCAGTATGCGGGTAAGAACATTCGCGTGAACTCCGTCGTGCCGGGGCAACTGCATACGCCGATGGTGGAGTATCGGTTGGCCGGGCAGCGCACGGGGGGCGATGTCGGGAAAATACTGGAACAACGGCAGTCTCGAATTCCGCTGCCGTTCATGGGCGATGGGCGAGATACAGCCAACGCCGCGCTGTATCTTGCATCCGACGAGGCGCGCTTCGTGACAGGTACGGAGATCATCGTCGACGGTGGGATGACGGTGCGGAGCGGTTGACTCTGGATTGATGTTCGCGTTCGAGGCTGCGGTCGGCTGCGGCCGAGCCTTGCCCGCCCTATGGCGAGGCTTGCCAGTATGACTGAAGTGATGCGCATCGTTCATCCAGATCGATTGTCCCCGTTTGCCGAGGTGATCGACGGCCGTTCGTCAGGGATCACCGTCGATATCGTTCGGGGAGCGGCAGAACGTGCTGGTTTGCAGATCGAATTCCTGGCGGTACCGTTCGAGCAGGTGGAAGCGGGCTTGCACGATGGACGTGCAGATATGGCGATACCGATTGCCGTGACGACGGAACGCCGTGAGCGCTTCGACTTCAGCGATACGCTGCTGATGACCGGCGGATCGCTCTTCGTGCGCGCGGGTGAGGCAAGTCCGGAGGGGCTAGCGGTATTGGCCGGGAAAGTTGTCGTCACGCCGCGCACCGGGCCGCTCGCTGCTTATATCGCCAAGACCGCTCCAGACGTGAAGCTGATGGTGACCAGCGACTACGAAGAGAGCCTGCGTCTGCTCGTCGGCGGTGAGGCGTATGCGGCGGCGCTCAATCATCAGGCCGGTGCGATGATCGCAGCGAAGCTCCATCCTGGAATGTTGACGTTTCCGCGCAAGATGTTTCTCGAACTGCCGTTCGGGGCGGCGGTGCTGAAGGGAACGCGCAGCGAGATGATCGCGGCATTGAACGCTGGGCTCGCGGCGGTCAAAGGGCATGGGAATTCGTAGGGTGCGGTAGAGCGTCGGCGCGTGCCGCACCGTTTTGCGGGGTATTGGTGCGGCACGCGCTACTACTTCGTCGCTCCGGCGAACATGCCGACGCGACAGGCGCTGCCGCACCCTAGGAATAGATCAAGTCCTTCCGGGGACGTTGAGCTTATCGAGGTGGGGGAGGCCGTAGGATTCCCATTCCTTGGCGACGCGTTCCATCATATCGCGCGGGGGCAGCGAGATGCCGGGGTATTCCCACTTCTGGGTGGCATCGATCAGGGCCTTGGCGCCACGCGTGTCCTGCATCGCGATGCCGGGTTCCAGTGACGACGGATCGAGTTCAACCATCGCCGTATCAGCGATGATGCGCATGTCCTTGTCCGGCCTTACGCGCCACGCCATCACCCAGTCGCGCATGAAGGGATCGCGAATATCCACGTCGTCGTCGCAGACCACCAGCCACTTGAAGTAGCTCATGCCCATGTAGCCCCAGATCGCCATGGCGGTCTGATCGACGTGGCCGCTGTACATCTTCTTGAGGCTGACCCAGCAGATCGAGGTGCAGCCGCCAGCCTCGAGCGCGTGTACGTCTGCGATGCCGGGAATGTTCAACGTCGACTTCAGGTGCTTGAGGATATTCGATTCCAGCAGCGCGACCTTGAGCATGCTGCTCTCGGACGGCGGGAACTGGCTGATGACGCCGAGCACGATCGGGTCCTTGCGGTGCGTAATGCATTTGACCTTGAAAACCGGGCCTTCTCGGCCGCCGGCCATGTGGCCGGTGAACTCGCCGAAGGGGCCTTCCGGCTCGGTGTAGTCGGTCAAGACCTCACCTTCGATGATGATCTCGGCAGACGCCGGGACTTCCAGATCGACCGTTTCACATTTGACGAGTTCGACAGGCTGCCCGCGGATGCCGCCGGCGATCGCGAACTCGTCCTCGCCGTAGCGTGAGGGGGCGACGAGATATTGCACGGGATCGGCGCCGATGAAGATGGCGGCTGGCATCGGCTTGCCGAGCGCTTTCCACTTGGCGTGATGGATCGCGCCGCCGCGATCAGGAGCGCCGAACAGGATGCCCGTGGTATCCTTGTTCTTGACCTGGCAGCGGCGGATGCCGACGTTGCGGCGACCCGTGTCGGGATCTTTGGTGACCCATAGTGGTGTCAGGTAGGGGCCTGCGTCTTTACCTGGCGTCCAGATCGAGATCGGTAGCTTGCCGAGATCGACGTCTTTGCCTGTGATCTTCACTTCCTTGCACGGGCCTGTAGATACGATTACGGGCGCGATGGGTTTTTCGAGGCCGGCGATCACCTTGGCATGGATGCTGTCGGCGGTCGCGTCGCAACCGATAGCGGAGGCGATCATCTGCTTCGACGAGGCAATCACGCCAGCGACCACGCGGCCTCCGGGAAAGCCCTTGATGTTGCGGAAACCGACGCCGCAGCGGCGCTCTTCCGGCATGGCGCGGAAGATCATGCGGGAGACCGTGGCGATCTCCCAGTCGTTGTCGACTTCCTTGTCGACCCATTTGAACAGCCCCTGCTGTTCGAGCGCGTCGAGATAGGTGCGTAGGCTGTCGTAGGGCATAGTGGATCTCAACACAGGTAGGGTGGGCAAGCGCTTTGCGCGCAGCCCGCCGGGGCAAATTCGTGGATCTCGGCGGGCTGGGTGATGTTTGCTTGCCCGACGCCACCACCGTCAATCGGTGAGAAATGGTGTCAGACCCGGAGGGTCAGACACCATCGCAAGTCTCAGTCCGTGACGCGGACTTCGAGCGAGGACTGGGCGCTGCGTTCCTCGGTCGGGTCGATCCAGGCGTCGATCAGGCAGACTTTGCCGGCCTTGAGGGCAGCGACGCCTTCCTTCACGGCGGCTTCCATCTCCTTAACGGTCTTGACCGGCCCGATGCCGATGCAGCCGTAACTCTTGGCGAGCGTGGCGAATTCGACGTCGGGATCGGACATCCGCTGGCCGATCCAGCGATTGGCAGGCTCGCGCCCGCGCTTCACTGCGACCGTCTCCTGGTGCAACTCGTCGTTGAAGTAGGAGCGGTTGTTGTTGAGCACGAGGAGCAGCGGGATCTTGTGGTGCGCGGCGCTCCAAAGGGCGGTGGAGCCCATCGCGAAATCGCCATCGCCGAGGATGCCGATCGGCAGTCGGCCCAAGCGCGACAGGGCGAGTGCTGCACCGACCGAGATGCCAGGGCCCGAGCCGATGCCGCCGCCGCCGTCCTTGCCCATGTAGGCGAGCGGATCCTTGAATGGGAACAGTTCGATGGGCCAGCCGCGGGCGAGGCCGGTGAAGCTCGCCTTGTCCGCGTCCTTGCCGAGGGCCGCCTTGAGGGCTTCGGCGACGTGGGTCAGGTGGAGCTGCTCGCGCTT
This sequence comes from Bradyrhizobiaceae bacterium, assembly GCA_947475855.1. Lineage (GTDB taxonomy): Bacteria > Pseudomonadota > Alphaproteobacteria > Rhizobiales > Hyphomicrobiaceae > CAMDPA01. The sequence goes on along the minus strand of CANJPN010000378.1, from coordinate 1,498 downwards.
CTTGTGCGACTGGTCGAAGGCTTTGCGCCACGGAGCCTTGGCCGGCGCGTCGCCGAGTGCAGTAACGAGTGCGCCGACCAATTCTTCCGGGCAGGCGTTGATGCGGACGTCGACGCCGGCAAGCTCCTGATAGTCCATGTGCGCGCCGGAATGCAGCATGCTGTCGAGCGAGCACTGGATGATCTTGGCGGTCACCTTGCCTTGGGCGTTGCCTTGGCGGATCGCGCCGCCGAGATCGATCCAGTCGAGCGAGATGATCAGATCGGCCTCGCAGACGACCTGGCGGGCCTGATTGTTGAGCTGGTTGAAGGGCGGCACGACCTGGGCCGGATGGTCCGACGGGAAGCCCGAGCCGTTCTTGAGGTCGGTCATGACGACGGCACCGAGGCGCTCGGCGAGCTTCACGCGGGCGTCCCACTGCGATTGTTTGCGTCCATTGCGGCCTAGCAAGATCAGCGGCTTTTTGGCGACCTTCACGAGAGCCATCGTCTCGGCGACGGATTGGGCGCTCGGGGCAGGGGCGGGCGGCGGTGAGAACCGGGAGAGATCCGGCATCACCGGCTTGGTCTCGTTGTCGAGTTTCATTTCCTGAAGGCCGGCGTCGAGGACGATGTAGACCGGCGCTGTCGGGGCGGAGCGCGTCATGATGTTGGCGCGGCACATCGATTCAACGAGGGCTTGGGGCGACGAGGGCTGGTCGTCCCATTTGATGAAGGAGCGGACGAGGCCGGCCTGGTCGCGCGACGTGTGGATCCAGTCGATCCACGGCCGGCGCTTGGGTGCATCGAGGGGGCCGGTGGCGCCGAGGATCATCATCGGGGCGCGGTCGAGCCAGGCATTGTACATGCTCATGGCGCCGTGGAGCAGGCCGACATTGGAGTGCAGCACGCAGGCCATGGGTTCGCCAGTCGCTTTCGCATAGCCATGGGCGATGGCGACCGAGTGGTCTTCGTGCAGGCAGAGGATCATTCCCGGCGCTTCATTGCCGAGGTGATTGACAATAGAGTCGTGGAAGCCGCGATAGCTCGCCCCGGGGTTCAAGCTGATGAAGGGCACCTTGAACTGTCGCAGCATGGCGGCCGCGACGTCGCTGCCCCAGGCCATCTCGTCGTCCGGCTTGCCCTTGATGCGATCCACATGGATGGCCATGGCTTTCCTCTCTATTTTCCCGGTCATTTGAATTGGTGCCGTTCGATCGTTGGTGAGGATCGGCAGGACGTTGTAGCGGAATTGGGCATCGGCCTTGCCAATCTTGGAATGGCATGTGCCCGAAACCATGGCAGCGAAGAGTTCGAGTGGGTAAAATAAATCAGAGCGATGGCTCGAGAGCAACGTGCTTTCCCCTTTTGTGGTGTCGCTCAGTGATGGTTTGCTCACGTAATGCAATAGAGCCTCTTGCAAAACGCCGCAAGGCGGATCGGTTGCGGGTGGTCGGCGACCGTCGGCGGGGCGCCTTGTCGTTGCATGTGATTACATGACGCCCCTCACGCCGCAATTC
>CANJPN010000377.1 GCA_947475855.1 Bradyrhizobiaceae bacterium | reverse complement strand
CGACGGTCTAGTTCACGCTGACGGTCTTGTTGAAGCCTAGCCTCCGCCGCCGCCCGATCGTCCTGTGCCCGCTGACGCGGATCGACCTGCGGGACAGGCGGTTCCTTTAAAACTGGCGGAGGCGGCACTGCCGATTGCACCGGCGCTTTCGTCACCGGAGGCGGCGGCGTCCCTGTCGCAGCTTTCGGTAACGGTCCACTCGGCGGTGCACCTGCAGGCGGAACCACTGGCGCCCCCGAAGGCGTTCCCGTTGCAGCCTACGGTAACGGTCCACCCGGCGGCGCACCTACGGGCGGAACCACTGGCGCACCCGAAGGCGTTCCAGTTGCAGCCTTCGGTAATGGCGCACCCGAAGGCAGGCCGGGAGGCGAACCCGAAGGTGCACCCGGAGGCGTGCCGGTCGCAGCCTTCGGCAACGGTGCACCTGTTGGTGCCCCCGGTAAGGCGTTACTCGGCGGTGACGACGGTGTTCTGGCGCCCAGTGCTCCTGAAGGAGCGCCCGGAACTGGAGCCACCGGGACGGGTGCGCCCGGAACTGGAGCCCCAGGAACAGGCGCACTCGTTAGCGGCGCGCCGCTCTTACCCAACGGACCAGCCCCCCCGGGTATCGGCGCTGCCCCAGGCGTCACCGGAATCCCGGTCTTGGAAATTGATGGCGGCTGCCCCGCTCCAGGCGCACCCACAGCCCCCGGTGGAGGCACTCCCGGCCGGCGTTGAACCGAAGGAGGCAGTGCAACTGTCGCAGCCGCCGCGCCGAGTACGGCTCCTGCCGCGACTCCAGCAGCGATCGTCCCGGCGGAAGGTCCAGCAGAGCCGGGCGCAACGGGAGCCCCGGCGGCACCAGGCGCGGTCAACTGCTGCTGCGGAGGAGGCGGTGCGTTGTGAAGATTGCGGAATACGACATTGTTCGGCGGCGGTGGCGCCACATAGACTGGCGCCCGGACATAGCCCGGCACGGGCACGAACACCGGCACCGGCAGCAAGAACACCCCGACCGGTGGTGGCGGCGGCCGGAAGAAAATCGGCCGCGGCGGCAGGAAGAACAGTGGCGGCGGCGGCGGCGCGACGAACCCATAAACCGGATCGGCGAAATACACGTAGGGGCGGCGCACGTAGAAGATCTCTTCCGGTGGCGGCGGTGGAACGTCGTAGTCGAACGACGCGTATCGCGGCGGCGGCTCGATTGGCGCGGTCAGAAACGCCAATCGACGTCGCGCATCCGGTGCGTGCGGCCCTGTCGGATATCGATCCAGATACGACCAGTAGGCTTCCGGTGAATCGGAATTTCGTGCCCGCCGCCAGGTGATCGCTTCGCGCCGCGCGGCTACGATCGCATGAACGCGCCTGGCCAGGGGATGATCGGGATAGGCCCGCAGAAAATCGATATAGCCGTCGAGCGTATCCCGCTCCAGCGCCGCCAGATAGGCATCCCGCGCGTCGTCGAATGCCCGGATCGGGCGTGCCCGCCGCGACTGCGCGGACGAGAGAGAAACCTCAGGCGGCGCATCTGCCGCGCGTTCGAAGAACACAAATGGCGCCTTGACCTGCGACACGTGCCACGGCACTTCGCCGCCGGATGTCGCCTCGTGCACACGCAATCGAGTCCGCTCGAAAACGCCCTCCAGCGACAACCCGCCTTCACGCATCATCTCGGCCAGGGCTTGCGCATAGGCTCCATATGGCGGCTGCCCCATCGGCGAGATCGTGCCCGGAGCCGCGTTGAACGCCCACATCATGCCGTTTGCAGGTTCGACCATTGCGAGCCCGCCGGCAAGCGGCTGCCCGCTTCTCGCGAAAGGCGCCTCGCGCGCCGCGTCGAGCACAACGATCACAGCCTTGGCATTGAGAGCGCCGAGCGGCCGCACATAATCGTTCAGACGCAATGCCCTCAGCGGCACGTCGACATCCCGGTCAATCCGCGCATCGATGGGAACGAAAAAGTTCTCGCCCTCGTATTGTACGCCATGACCGGCCAGATAGATGAAAGCAACCGCCCCAGGGCCCTCGGCAGCTACCTTGTCGACAAAGTCGCGGAACGTGTTGCGCAATGCATCGCCATCGAGGTCTCGCGCGCCCATAACGTCGAACCCCGACGCCTGAAGTGTCTGCGCAATCAGCCCCGCGTCGTTCGCCGAAGTTGGCAGCGGCCCGTTGGGGTATTCGCTGTTGCCGATTACGAGTCCGAAGCGCTTTTCCTGTTGCGCCGCCGCCCCCCCGCTCCAAATCAGTATCGCGAGCAAGCAGCCGACGACATGCATCAAGCCGACGAGCCAGCCCCCTTCGCTTGCCACGCCGCGATATCCACGACTGGCGCGAAAGACCAACCGCCGGGTTTCTCTTTGGTTCATGTCGTCTCCCAGAGAACACGCCGTTGCTTCGAGTAGCGACGCCAAGCGGATTGGGCGCCGGTAAGCACCCATCGAAAATCTTCCCCAATCCCTTATCATGTCGCGCGGGCGCTGAACGCGATCTGAACGGCGATATCCAATCTTTCCACCGGCCTTCAGGTCTCATGACCCTGCCATAATGTTGAGCGATTGCTCTCTCGCGCGCAATTGCGCATAGATCAGCCACTTTCTCGATTCGCCCAACAAGGCTGCGACGCCGTGATCCAGATGCGCAATGTCGGGTTGAAATATGGTCGCGGGCCCGAGATTCTGCGCGACATCAACATCGACATCCCCCCCGGCTCGTTTCACTTTCTCACCGGCCCATCCGGTGCCGGGAAAACGTCGATCCTGCGCCTTATGCTGCTTGCGTTGCAGCCGACCCGGGGCCAGATCCAGATTTTCGGCCAGGACGTGACGCGCCTGCGGACAGGTCGCCGCGCGGAGCTACGCCGCCGGATCGGCATCGTTTTCCAGGACTTCAGGCTGCTCGATCATATGAGTACTTGGGAAAATGTCGCTCTGCCCTTGCGCGTGCTCGGCAAAGACATCGAGGACTATCGCGAGGATGTCACCGACCTTCTGCAGTGGGTGGGCCTCGGCGACCGAATGCATGCCGCACCGTCGATTCTGTCGGGTGGTGAGAAACAGCGTGCTGCGATCGCCCGCGCCGTGATAGGCAAGCCGGAGCTTCTCCTCGCCGACGAGCCGACCGGTAACGTCGATCCGAACATGGCCCGCCGCCTGCTTCGCCTGTTCGTCGAGCTGAACAGGCTCGGCACGTCGGTCGTCATCGCCACCCACGACAATCAATTGATGCGGCACCATCGCGCCGCGCGCATAGAGTTGTTCGACGGCCATGTCCGGATCGTATGACAAACCGGGCGGCCCTCGCAGGCCCGCCCCGCAGACGGCGCCAGGCCCCCAGCGGCACCCGGGCCAGCCGCTGCATCCGCATGAACTTTATGCACACCAGCAGGCCCTGAGCCGGCACCAGAACGCCGTCGATCATGACGCTCCTGACTACGCTGAGTTTTATGCCGAAGAACATCCGACGACGCAGCCGGGCGGTCGCAACGTTCCACCTCCCCCTCCACCGGCGCCACGTGAGCCTGAGCAGCGAGAGCTGATCGCCCCCACGCGCGACGACTCCGCCCTCGAGCTGCGCCAGACGCCGATTGTTCCCGCAGGCTCGGTCACCGGCAAATCGTTGACGCTTGTCGTCTCCATCATGTGTTTTCTCGCCTGCCTTACCGCCGGCGCCGTCTACATGATCAACCAGTCCGCCGCTGCCTGGATGCGCGACATCTCGAGCGAGGTCACGGTCCAGATCGAGCCGCGCGATCGTGTCGACATGGAAAAGACCCTGCGCGATGTGATCGCCTACTTGTCGCGGCAGCCCGGTGTTGTCTCGGCAAAACCGCTGAGTATCGAGGATTCGGCCCTCCTTCTCGAGCCTTGGCTCGGCAATTCCGAAGCCCTGAGCTCTTTGCCGATGCCCCGCCTGATCGCCGTCGAGGTCGATCGCGACGCCCCGCCGGATTTCCCGACATTGCGTGGCCAGCTGACCCGCCAATTCCCGGCGGCCACCCTCGATGACCACCGGCAGTGGCAGCAGCAAATCCGCGCCGTCACGCGATCGTTCGCGCTCGGCGGTATCGCCATTCTGCTGCTGGTCGCAGCCGCCACCACCGCGATCATCGTTTCGGCAACCCGCAGCGCGCTGGCATCCAACCGTGAAATCGTCGAGGTGCTGCACTACGTCGGCGCCACCGACCGCCTCATCGCGCGCGAATTCGAGCGCCATTTCCTCCGTCTCGGCATCAAGGCCGGCTTGGTCGGTGCGCTGTGCGCAAGTGCAGTATTTCTCGGAATGCCGCTAGTGATGCAAACGCTCGGCGGCGGTTCAGTCACGCAGGCTGAGTTGAGCCGCCTCGTCGGTACGGGGTCGCTGGACTTGAAGGGTTATCTCGTTCTGATCGGTCTCGTGATTGTCATTGCAGCCCTTTGCATGTTGACGTCCCGCTTCGGCGTTAAGCGTATTCTCCACAGCCAGCAGTAGCGACAGGACCAGAAGTTGCATTGGCACATTTGACGGCGCGAACATCGCCGGTCACTAATAGCCGTATTCTCTCGCGAATCGCTTTTCGCACCCACTCGGAGGCAACGAGGTAAAAGCACCATGAGCAGGTGCAGTAGATCGCTGATCTACGTCTCGGCGGCTTGCACCACTCTGCTGCTGCTCGGTTTTTTTGTGTTCGCCGCCAAAGCAACCCGGCACCCGGCCCAATCGACCACCGCTGCCGACGCGATCGTTGTCCTGACGGGCGGTGCAGATCGCCGTATCGAAGCAGGCGTGGCGTTGCTCCGCAAAGGCTTTGGCCAGCGCATGCTGATTTCCGGCATCAACCGCAAGCTCAAGCCGGACGAATTCCTCGCTCATCTCGATCTTACCGATCCTGATTGCATCGACCTTGGCTACGAAGCCATGGATACCGTCGGCAATGCCGTCGAAGCGAGTCGGTGGGCAAGCCGGCACAGATACGCGCGGCTCATCGTCGTTACGTCGAGCTATCACATGCCTCGCAGCCTGAACGAGTTGGCGCTGGCTATGCCCGAAGTCGAATTCATCGCACACGCTGTCCGGCCCCGCATCTTCGGCGAAGGACCATGGTGGCTTCGCCCGGCAGCCGCCCGCATGCTCCTCGCCGAATATCTCAAGCTGGTCCCGTCGTACGCGCGTTCAACCGCGCGACGCCTGTTGGAACCGATTTCCACCGGTGCCGATACGGGGCAGCGAGCCGGCTCCACACGAACTGCCAGCCATTGATTGGCACCGTGCGCGAAAGCTCTCGTCAATCTCGTTACCTTTGCTAGGTTGGCTCAGCCGCGCAACCATGAAATTCCCGGACCGCACGCATGAATCCAGGCCCCCTACGGCAGACAATCACGTTCGTGCGTTCGCTCGCCTTCCTGCTGCTGTTCTACCTCGTAACGGCGCTTTTCCTGCTGCTGGGTAGCCCGCTGTTGCTCGCGCCGCGCCGGTGGGCCATGGCCGGTCTCGACCTGCATGGTCGCACCTGCATCTGCCTCTTGCGCGTCGTGACGGGAACACGAATGGAAGTTCGCGGCCGTCAACATCTGCCACAAGGCGCGTGCCTTGTAGCTGCCAAGCACCAATCCGCATGGGACACCTTCGCCCTGATCCCGCTGTTCCGCGATCCAGCCGTCGTCCTCAAAGCGGAATTGACGACCATCCCGCTCTACGGCTCGTTCTGCCGCAAGTTCGAGCACATTATCGTCAGCCGGGAGCGTGCCGCGATCGCACTGAAGTCCATGCTCGAGACAAGCCGGCAACGGGCCGAAGAAGGCCGCGAGATCCTGATCTTCCCCGAGGGAACCCGGTCCCCGCCCGGCGCACCGCCGGACTACAAGCCAGGCATCGTCGCATTGTACGAGTCTCTTGGCTTACCCTGCATCCCGCTGGCATTGAACTCGGGCCTTTATTGGCCCCGGCGCAGCTTGATGCGCTATCCCGGCACCATCGTCGTGGAGTTCCTGGAGCCGATCCCGCCCGGCTTCGATCGCCGCACTTTCCGCTCGACGCTCGAGACCAGAATTGAAACGGCCACCGCGCGCCTGATGGTCGAAGCTTCAACCTCCGATAACCCACCGCCCCTACCGTTCGCGATGTCCGAAACGCACCCTGACACCACAAAAGAAACATAAAGAGAACATTAAAGAAACATTCATTGACTTTCAGCCGCATCCAGTCTAAATGAAAATGATCGTCCGCCCTGTATGCCATCGAGTAGCGTCGCAGATCATGATCCCACATCCGTTCGAGATCGCGCCCATCTCCCGCGGGATATGGGACAGCAAGTACCGCCTCAGATCTGCCGACGGCATACCTGTGGATGCGGACATCGAT
>CANJPN010000376.1 GCA_947475855.1 Bradyrhizobiaceae bacterium | reverse complement strand
GGTTGTGGCCGGCGAGGCAGTCGTGAGTCTGGCTTTCGTTCGACGAAACTTCGAGGCGCGAGAATCCCTTGGCTATGAACTCGAAGCCGACCACGTTGTTGTTGGCGTCGAGTGCGGCGCGCGCTCGGATTACGGAAGCGGGCCCTTTCGGATCCCACTGCGTACCTTCGGCGCGCGTGTACTGCAGGCGAACGGGCTTGCCGACCGCTTGTGCCAGCACCGCGCAATCCTGCGCGCAGTCGCCGGCATCGTTGCGGCCATAGCATCCCGGCCCGATCAGCCAGATGCCGTCCACGTCCTCTTGTTTGAAGCCGAGGATCTGGGCAACGCCGTCGCGTGCGAAGTGCGGCTTTTGCCCACCCGTCCAGAGAGTAGCCTTGTTGCCCTTGATCTCGACCACTGCGGTGGCCGGCGCCATGGACGCGTGGCTCTGGAATGGCCACTCGTACTCGGCGGAAACGACCTTGGCGGCGCCCTCGAAGGCCTTTGCGATCTCGCCGTTCTTCTTCTCCGTCTCGGCCTTTAGCACAGGCGCCTTGCGGATGTGGCTGTACAGGTCGGAGTAGTTCGGGAACGGCTTGGGCACTTCAGACCAAACGACCTTGAGCGCCTCGGCGGCCTTGATTGCTTCCCATTCGGTATTGGCAACAACACCCAGGAAGCTCGGCGGCTTGAACACGACCTGCGCGCCAGCGATGTGCTTGATCGAGGCTTCGTCGACTTTGACCGGTACCGATCCGACCACCTGCGGCCGGATCATGCGGGCGTGCACCATGCCCGCCACCTTTTGGTTCTGGATGTGCTTCTCGGTCGAGAAAACCTTCGGTGCGATGTCTTCGCGCGGGAAGGACTTGCCGATCAGCTTATAGTCTTTGTGGGACTTCGGGCTCGCCTTGCCGACGGCCTTCAGCGTATTGCCCCACTGCTTGTTCCACTCGAGCTTATGATTGAAGTACTTGCCGCCGATCAGCTCCTTGTAGGAGACCTTCTTGCCGGCATCGGCCTTCGCAGAGATCACGCCTTCGTTGATGACGAGATCGGCTGCCGGCACGCCGAGCTTGGTGGCGGCGGCCTCGACGAGGACGCGCCGCGCTTCCGCCGCGGCCATCCGCATTTGAATGCCGCCCAACTGCAGGCCCGTGGAGCCCGATGCGCCTCCCTGGTTCACGCTGTTGCGCGTGTCGCCCATGTAGACGGTCACATCTTTGAATGCGACGTCGAGTTCTTCGCCGACCATCTGCGCGACGGCGGTATGCAGGCCATGGCCCATGTCCATCTTGCCGAAGAACACGCTGACGCGACCGTCAGCGCCAACGGCGAGGTAGCTGTCGAGCTGCTCGGGATGCAGCGGCGGCTTCGCGCCTTGCGCCAGCGCTTTGCCGGTCGCCCTGACGAAATCGAGACCGACCGCGCCACCGATCGTGACGACGAGTGCGCCAGCGCCGGCCCCACGGAGCAGATTGCGGCGAGAGACACCCGCGTTGGCGTTTGCGCCGGAGCGGCCACCAATAATGCGTTCGTGCTTACCCATGGTGCTTTCCTCCCTCAGCGCATCATCGAGGCGGCGGTCTTCACCGCACGCATTATGCCCATATGTGTCGCGCAGCGGCACTTGATGCCGGTCAGCGCTTCCTTGATCTGAGCGTCACTGGGGTTCTTGTTCTTATCGAGGAGCTCTGCCGCCGTCATGATCCAGCCGTTGATGCACTGGCCGCACTGTGGCACCTGCTCCTTGATGTAGGCGGTCTGCAGCGGATGCGGCTTTTCCGGCGTCCCGAGCCCTTCGAGCGTCTTGATCTTGCCGTTGACGCTGGAAAGCGGAAGCTGGCACGAGCGCACCGCGGCACCGTCGATTTGAACCGTGCACGCGCCGCACTGTGCGAGGCCGCAGCCGAATTTCGGATCGGACATGCCGAGATTGTTCCGCAGCGCGTACAGTAGCGGCATCTCTTCGTCGGCACTGACCGTCTGGTCTTTGCCGTTCACGTTGAGCTTGAACTGTTTCACAGCCATGTTGTGGTTTCCTCCTCGGCAGGTCAGCCGGACGGGCATTGATTGCCCCTCGGCATGGGAATTTTGTGGCGGGCCTCACCGAAAACGGCAGAGCGCGGCAACCGGCATGCTCGGTCGCGCGAGTCTCAGCACACCGGCGACCGGTCGTCCAGCTTCCTTCCCGGCCGAACCCGAAGATTTGAAGCGGTCAGCATTGTGCGCTGCGATATCGGCGCGGCGTGGTCGAAGCTGGAGGTACATGCGTCAGCGTTCTGGTCGGTATGGTCGGTCAGCTTTCTGGTCTGGACCGACCGTCGCAAGGTTGGCAGGTTAGCGGTTGAAGATGACCCACGCACTAAGTCGCTGCGCGACAGCCCGCTGATGCGGGCGCTTTGGCCGATGGGCCGGTAACCAGTTGAGACGACAGGTGTAACGGGGCGGGGAGCCCCATCCTGAGGATCGAGGTCTTGGCAACCTCACTCAAGGACAAGTCTCCCCATGACGAACTCTACCGGCATTTCCCCGCTGCGCCAGCGCATGATCGACGACATGGTTGCGCGCGGCCTCGTTGCGCAAACGCAGAAGGGGCACATCCGCGCCTGCAAGCGGTTCGCGGCGTATCTGAAGCGCTCGCCCGAGCAGGCGACGGCCGACGACGTCAAGCTGTTCCAGCTGCACCTGATGGAGAGCGGCCTCACCATTCAGAACCGCAATCGCACCATGACCGGCGTGCGCTTTCTGCTGAAGGTGACGATGCGCCGTCACGAGCTGGCGGCCGAGATCTTTCACATCAAGGAGCCGACGAAGATCCCGCAGATCCTGAGTGCCGACGAGGCCAAGCGGCTGTTGACGATGGCGGCCCCGCAACCCCGCGTGCTGCTCAGCATTGGTTATGGCGCGGGTCTGCGCGTCAGCGAGGTGGTCCGCCTCAAGGTCAAGCACATCGACAAAGACCTCGGCATCATTCGCGTCGAGCAATCGAAGGGCCGCAAGGATCGCCATGTGATGCTGTCGGCGGAGACGTATGAACTGCTCAAAGAGTGGTGGAAGGTGCGCTCGAACAAGTACGATCTCGGCGTCGAGGCGAGCGAGCGCTGGCTGTTCCCCGGCTGGCGCAAGGGCCTGCACCTGACGCCGCGGCAAGTAACGCGCCTGTTCCACGAGAGCGTCGAGGCGGCGGGCCTCAAGAAGAAGCTCACATTGCATGCGCTGCGGCATTCGTTCGCGACGCACCTCTACGATCGCGGGGTCGATATCCGGACGATCCAGGCGTTGTTGGGCCACGAGAAGTTGGAGACCACGGCACGCTACACACGGGTTGCGACCGGCCTGATCACGGCCGTCGAAAGCCCGCTGGATCAGCTATCCCTGCCGCGCTCAAGATCCATCAAGAAAGCCAAGCGCCGCAAGAACAACTCGACCGGCAGATCGTCGGCGTAATCGCCGGTGTCACGGCCGAGCCTGGAGATCGCGGACATCTTCCGCGATCATGGCGCTGCGTGGCGTGATGCCAACCGCGGTCACGTCAGCCTCCAGCAGATGAAGGTAATGACGGCCATCGAGCGCTGCCGCACGGCGGCACTCGGCGGGCACGTTGCGCGGTGTGAGAACGGCGCGTGCGGCCACACGGTCATCGCCTACAACAGTTGCCTTATGGGCAAAGCCGGTAATGGGGAGCCGGTGGCCGTGATGCTCGATTCTTCCTGTGGATCGCCGTTCTTGCACTCTCCATAACGAGGCGCGCATGGCGCCCTGTCCGCTCGGCCACCGATGGCCGGCAACGAACGGGGACGAACATGTTGAAGACGTACTTCTCGGCATCGAAGATGCTGGGGCATTTGCGCAGCGGGCCGAGCGGGCCATACCTCGACCTCTTTGCAGCCGCGCTGGAGCGGCAGTGCTATGGCCCCGAGACGGCAGTGCGCTATCTGCGGGCGGCGGCTCACCTCGGCCATGTCATGGCCGAGCGAGGCGCGAGCCTGACGGACATCGATCTGGCGGCGTTCGCCAAGCATCTGCAGGCCTGCCGGTGTCCACGCGCCAAGGGCGGCCGGCGCAACCACCACACCATCTACGGTGCCAGGCTCTTCCACCGGCACCTCGTCGAGCGCGGCGTCTGCCGGCCAGCGGCCATGGCGGGAGCCCCCGCCGAGCCGATGCTGGTCGCCGACTTCAAGACGTGGCTACGCAAGCATCGCGGCGCATCCGATGCCACCGTCAGGCAATACGCCCGCGACGCCGCCGGCCTGATGACGGAGCTTGGATCCGACCCGGCCAGCTGGAGGCCGAGCGACATCCGCACCTACTTCCTGGCGCGCGCGAGCATTAGCGGTCGCGGCACGATCGAGAAGATGACGACGAACCTGCGGGCCTTCCTGCGGTTCCTCGCAGTCGCAGGTCGTTGCCCGGCGGGTCTCGACAATGCCGTTCCGGCTTACGCCCATTGGCAGCTTGCCGACATGCCGCGGTATCTGTCGGCCGAGCAGGTCAGCCGGTTGATTGCTGCCTGTGACGGCGACACCAATGCGCGCCGACGTGATCGTGCGATCGTGCTGCTGTTAGCCCGCCTCGGCCTTCGGGCCGGCGACGTTGCGCAACTGCGTCTCACCGACATCGAGTGGCAGATGGGCTCGCTGCGGGTCACGGGCAAGTCGCGCACCGAGGTTCGCTTGCCGTTGCCGCAAGATGTCGGCGATGCGATCGCCGGCTATCTCGAATGCCGGCCGCCCGGTCGCAGCGAGGCTGTGTTCCTGCGCACGATCGCGCCGTGTCGGCCGTTCCTCAGAGGTGACGGCATCTCGACGGTGGTGAGGCGCGCAATGAAGCGGGCCGGCATCGTGTCGCCATTCAAGGGTGCGCACGTCTTGCGGCACACCGCAGCGACCGAGATGCTGCGCCACGGCGTTCCGCTCGACAAGATCGGGCTTGTCCTCCGGCATCGCGGCATCGACACGACGGCCTATTACGCGAAGGCCGATGTCGCGCTGCTGAGCCAGGTCGCTCAGCCCTGGCCGGAGGCGCTGTGATGCTCAAAACCATCGAGACCTATCTCGCTCTGCGCCGCGCCACGGGCTTCGCGATGTCGAGCGCGGAGTACTTGCTGAAGAGCTTTGCCGCCTTCGCAGCCGAGCGCGGACAAACGCACGTCGAGACGCAAACAGCGATCGACTGGGCCGCGCTTGGACCATCCGTGGCGCAACGCGATGCACGTCTCAGAGCCGTCTGTCGCTTCGTGCGCCATATTCGGGTGGAGGACGTCGTGCACGAGCTGCCGCCGGCCAATCACTTCGGCGCGCGCAAGAGGCGCCGCCCGCCGCACATCTACTCAGCCGACGAGATCGGTCGTCTGGTCGAGGCCGCGCTGCGGCTTCGGCCAATGGGCGGACTGCGCCCACACACCTATGCGACCTTGATCGCACTGCTCTCGGCCACCGGGTTGCGGATCTCCGAAGCCCTCAAGCTGACGATTGCGGACGTAACCAGCGACGGCCTGCTGATCCGTGAGACCAAGTTCCGCAAAACGAGACTGGTGCCGCTGCACGACACGGCGATAGCCGGCTTGAAGCGGTATCTGGTGCGTCGCGGGCCTGGCTCGGGGGATGATCCGGTGTTCATCGACAAGCGCGGTCGGGCGTTCCGCTACATCGCGGTCAAGGAGACCTACGACAGGCTGGTCTGCAAGGCAGGCATCAAGTCGAGGTCGGGACGTCGCCCTCGCTTGCACGATCTGCGGCACACATTTGCTCTGCGTGCGCTGCAAGGCAGCCCGTCTGGCCGAGGTCGGTGCGGGGCGCACATGGCGGCACTCGCGACCTACATGGGCCACGTCAACATCTACGCGACCTACTGGTACCTCGAGGCCACGGCCGACCTCATGCGCGATGTCGCCACCGCCGGCGAAGCGTTCATGTCCGAGGGGAGGTCAGCATGACGCCGATCGCTCCCCTCATCGAGACGTTCCTGCGCGACACCCTCGCTAGCCAGCGGGGCGCCAGCCGGCACACGAGCGACTCCTATGCCTCGAGCTTCCAGCTGCTGTTCGTGTTCGCCGCCGAGAGGCTCAAGGTCAAACCCTCGGCGCTGACGCTGGAGCAGATTGATGCGAAGCTCGTCAGCGCCTTCCTCGAGTATCTGGAGGATGTACGCAAGAACGCGGCCGTGACCCGCAACGTGCGGTTGGCTGCGGTCAAGTCGTTCTTCCGCTTCCTTGAGTACCGGCAACCGGCCGCGCTGGAGCAGATCCGCCGCGTGCTGGCGATCCCGTTCAAGAAGACGGATACGCGCCTCGTTCCATATCTGCTGAGGGATGAGCTGCAAGCCGTGCTCGACGCTCC
>CANJPN010000375.1 GCA_947475855.1 Bradyrhizobiaceae bacterium | reverse complement strand
CTCGTGCTGCCGTTCCGCAAGCATGCCGACTATGCCGGAATGGCCCGCGCCGCCGGCATCGAGCGGGTGCACAGCTTCTCCCGGCTGGAGGACCTGCTCGAAAACCTCGATGACATTTTGCGTCGGCCCGGCCACGTCTTCACGGTGCTCGACGTCGAGCCGCTCGGCCGCCGTGTGCATTCGCCGCCGCTTGATGGTCCGGAGGTCAAGTTCAGATTCGGCCGATACCTCGAGCGCACCGGTGGCCCGCCGATATTCGATACGCAACTTTGATGCGCGTGCGGGAGGACGCTTCGTGCATCCTCCCTGCTATTGATGCGTCGAGCTAGGTGCTGACGAGGTTCTCCTTCAGCGTGCGCCCGTCGTATCTCGTGCGGAAGCGGCCGCGCCGCTGTAACTCGGGAATCAGCAGATCGACCACGGATAGGATGTCACGAGGCACGGCTTGCGGGTGAACGATCATGAAGCCACCGCGGCTTCCGCCTGCTTCGAAGTGCTCCTCCAGGACGTCCGCCATCTGCGCAGGCGTTCCAGCGTACGTGCGGTCGTAGTTCGTCGCCGTGCGAAGGCCATACTCGAAGAAATCCTTCTTCGACATGACCGTATCCTTGCCGAGATCGCGCATGAGCCGGAACACGAAGCCGGTCGGCGAAGCATTGGCCTTGACGATCTGCTCCTGCACCTCGGCAAGCACAACCCGGTCGGGAAGACCTGAGAAGTCGTATCCGGAATTGTGCGACAGGTAGGGGCCGACGGCTTCCGGCGGGATCATCGTTAGCAGCCCTTCGCGCCGTGCCTTGGCCTCCGCTTCCGTCTCCGCGACGACGAGCCCGACGCCCCACAGGATTCCGACCTTGCTCTTGTCGCGCTTGAATTCGACCAGCCACTTGTCGAGTTCGGCGCGATGTTGTGCTTTGGCGGAAAGTGGCGGCCAGCGGGCAAAGATGTGATCCGCGATATATGCAGAAGCCTTGATGCCGCGAGGTGATGATCCTGCCTGGATCAGCACGGGATGCCGCTGCGGGGAGGGCATGCAATTGAGCGGCCCGCGAACCTTGAAGAACTTGCCTATGTGGTCGATGGCTCGCACTTTCGAAGGATCGCCTACGACGAGCCCGGATGCCCGGTCCCAAACGAAGGCATCGGGCTCGACGCTGTCCCATAACGCGCGGCAGACGTCGATGAACTCTTCCATGCGATCGTATCGCGCGCCGTGCTCCATCAGCGCATCGAAGCCGTAGTTGGCCGCATCCGCGGGCCGGTTGGACGTGATCACGTTGTAGGCGATGCGACCGTTGGTGACGTGATCGAGCGAGTTCATCAGCCGCGCGATGTAGAACGGATGCATGAAGGTTGAGGCGTAGGTCAGGCCAAAGCCGATGTGCTTCGTCACCCGCGACATGGCGGTCACGACGGGGCTCATGTCATGGCGCGGCCAGCCGATGCCCCACCGCACGGCTTCGTCGCGATTGCCAGCCCAGTTGTCGGGAATGCCGGTTCCGTCGCCGAAAAACAGCATGTCGATCAGGCCGCGCTCCGCGATCCGCGCCATTTCCTCGTAGACGTCGAGGTCGGGATACGTCCGCCCGGTCCACGATCCCGGCATCCGCCAGCGGCCATCGAGATGCGTGTACGAGATGTCGACGGCGAGGTGCATCTTTTCGGGCAAGGGGCGCTCCATATTGGCAGGGCTGCGAAGTCGCATTGACCCCGGTGAGACTATCGAGTGGACCGACCTGACGGCAACATCGAAAGCGAGTACGCAGGACGGCCGGGGCCCCTCTCGAAAGCTGGGCCGCGACGGTGGAGGATGTGCCGCTACTCGACAGTCTTCCTATTTGGCGGCGGACTTGACGATGGCCTGGATCTTGTCGAGTACGGGGCGCGGTGTCTTGACGACGTCGCGGACGATGGCGTCGATGTCCGCTCCCGGCGCCGGCCCGATTTCGAGTGAGCGCTTTTTCATCAGATCGAGGAAGTCCGGATCTGACACCATCGCCAGGAATGCCTTGCGCAGTGCGGCCAGCCTCTCGGGTGGTACGCCGGGCGTGGTGATGATGGCGCGTCCGACATCGGACGATGCCGCGATGGCGCGCAGAACGGCGGTGCCCTCCTCCGTTACGCCGAGTTCTCCGATTGTCGGCACGTGCGGCAGCAGCGGATGCCGCTTTAACGCGGTCTGGTAGAGTACCGGGGCCTTGCGCTCCAGAATCCATGCGGAATTGCGCTGCAGGACGCTTGGCAGGCCGATTGAGCCGACGAGCTGCACTTCTTTGCGCTCCATAGCCAGCAACACGTCGTTGCTGCCGCCGTAGCCGGACACGATCTTGAATTTTGCGCCGCCATGAGCGAGTAGCGCCGCCGGCACGAGATAGCCGGGGGAGGCACCGCCGGTCGCTCCGACGACGATCTCTTCTTTGCGTGCATCGGCATACGTGGAGAACGGCGCACCGGGCGTGGCAAGTCCGATGTCGGTGTTGTCGACGAGGCGGCCCAGGTAGGGCAGTGCCGTCACGTCGATTTCCTTCTGACCCGACATGACGGCGTCGAGTGGCAGTGTCTGCGAGACGCAGCCGAAGGCTGTGCCATCCTTCGGTGCGACGTCGTGAAGATATTTGGCTGCGACGAAACTGCCGGCGCCCGGCATGTTCTGCGCGATCACCGTGGGTTTCCCCGGCAGATATTTCCCGAACTGTTCAGCGAACACACGGCCGTAGAGATCGTAGCCGCCGCCTGCGGCGTAGCCGATGACGATGCGAAGGGTCTTTCCCTTGTAGAAATCCGCGACCGGATCGGCGACGGCAGGCACCGCCGATGCCAGAAGGCAGGCGACCCCGGCCGTCAGGTGCCACATATTCATTTTCACTTGCATTGAACCCGATCCCCTATCCCAGAAGGCGAGTAGCCAGAGCAACTCGCGTGCCACGGATATATCATTGACATAAAAGAGGTTTGAGGGAGAGTTGGTGTTGAGATGCTGTATACTTATGCAGCGGGAACAGCCTTGGGTGCATATTTCTTCGTGCTCCCCAACGGAGACTCCAAGTCCCGATGTTTTGCCATGTGCCCCTCAAAGCTCCCAAACCCATATATTTCTTTCGCACTAAGGGGTGGATCGGGGGCGGGGTGTTGAACCGGGAATCCGGCCATATCGGTTAGGGCGTCGGATAGCATAACTCGTTGATAAATAGGCCCAGAGGCCGGGGTTATTGCATCCACAAGACTGACACGTTCATCCGACCAGGAGAATGCCGGACAATCCAATCCTCTGAACAGTTTGCGATATCACGGCACTGTCGCACAGCCCGGCTAACAGGAGGGCGGCGCTGAGAGCGCCCGGCGCGCTGCGCTGCTGTCCAATGCGGCAAAGTCACCATTGCTTTGCTGACAGGAGGTTCCAAGTGACCCACAAGATTTTGACGCTCACGGCGGTGGCAGCCGTTGGCGGCCTCGCCTTCGCTGCGCCTGCACTCGCACAGCGCGACCAGATCCGGATCGTCGGCTCCTCGACGGTCTATCCCTTTACCACGGCCGTTGCCGAGCAGTTCGGCAAGACCGGCGGCGGCAAGACCCCGGTGGTTGAATCCACCGGCACGGGCGGTGGAATGAAGCTCTTCTGCGCCGGCGTAGGCCCCGCGCATCCGGACCTGACGAACGCTTCGCGCGCCATCAAGAGCGGCGAGTTTTCGGACTGTCAGAAGAACGGTGTCAAGGACGTCGTCGAGGTCAAGGTCGGCATCGACGGACTGACGCTGGCCCACGCGAAGGCCGGCTCGGCGATCAAGTTGACGCTCGCACAGGTGTTCCTTGCGCTCGCCGAAAAGGTCCCCGGCGCTGACGGAGCCTTGGTCGCCAATCCGAACAAGAACTGGTCCGACATCGACAAGTCGCTGCCGAACATCAAGATTGAAGTTCTTGGCCCCCCGCCCACGTCGGGCACGCGTGATAGCTTCCACGAGTTGTTCATGGAGGTCGGCGCGGCCAGCATTCCGGCGATGAAGGACCTGCAGAAGAAGGACGCCAAGGCGTTCGATGCAGCCTGGAAGTCTCTCCGCAAGGATGGCGCCTACGTCGAAGCTGGCGAGAACGACAACGTGATCGTCCAGAAACTCGAGGCCAACAAGAACGCTTTCGGTATCTTCGGCTTCTCGTTCCTCGATGAGAACACCGCCAAGCTGGTTGGCGTGTCGATCGACGGTGTTGAGCCGACCTATGACACGATTTCTTCGGCCAAGTATAAAGGCGCTCGGCCGCTCTTCGTCTACGTGAAGAAGCAGCACGTTGGCGTGATCCCCGGCATCGAGAAATTCGTTGCCGAGTACGTCTCTGCGAAGGCAATGTCCAAGGACGGCTACCTGGCGCGCAAGGGGCTGGTGGCTCTGCCGAAGGCTGAAGCCGAGGCCATCGCGAAGAATGCAGTCGCGATGAAATCCCTCACGGAAGCAGACGTGAAGTAGATCAATGACGTCGAGACCGGAGGCCCATAGGCTTCCGGTCTTGATCCTTTGCTTCCCGAAGGTACGCAAACGATCTGTAGTCGTAGCGCACGAGAGTGGCTGAAGGGCCCCAGATGTCCGGTATATATTTCTCGGTTCTCGCGCTCGTCGTGATGGCGTCATACTTCCTGGCGCGTAGCCGTGCTGTGGCCATGACGGGGGCAACCGGCAGCAGCCTGGTTTCCATGCATTCACTGCCTTCTTATCACGGCCTCCTGGCGGCGAGCGCCGTGTTCGTGCCGATGCTTCTGACCTATCTCATAGCAATGCCCCTACTTCAGAAATGGCTGGAGGCAGGCGCGTTGTCTTTCTATGCTGCTGATGTCGCGGGCGATGCCCTGAAGCGCAGCTCCGCCCTTCGTGACATCTTCAATGTTGTCGCTGGACAGCACTCCGGCGCGGTAAGCCCGGAGCTGAAGAGTGCCGCCGACTACTATTCTTCCGCCGGGCGCATCGGGAGCTGGTCTATCTTCGCAGGCGGTCTCGCCGCTGGCCTCACCGGCCTTGGGGTCGTTCTCGGTCGGATCAGCGTATCGTTTCGTGCCCGCAATGCATTCGAGCGGCTTGTTCTGGTCGTTCTCGTGTTGTGCGCTGCCGTCGCCGTTTTGACCACCATCGGCATCGTGTTCTCGGTCGCTTTCGAGACGTATCGCTTCTTCTTCGATCCCGCCTTGAAGGGCAAGCCGACCGTCACGCAGTTCCTGTTCGGTACCGAATGGAACCCGCAAGCAGCGCTTCGCGCCGATCAGGGTGACATCAAAACGGCATTCGGCTTCATCCCTCTACTGACCGGAACGCTGCTGATTACGTTCATCGCGATCTGCGTTGCTGGCCCCCTTGGTCTCTACTCCGCAATCTATTTGTCGGAATACGCCGGTCCCCGTTTTCGCGCTGTTGCCAAGCCATTGCTCGAAATATTGGCTGGTGTTCCGACCGTTGTTCTGGGCTTCTTTGCCGCTCTGACGGTAGCACCTCTGATCCGCGGCTGGGGCCAGACGATGGGCTTGGATATCGCGTCAGAGAGCGCCCTGGCTGCCGGTCTCGTCATGGGGATGATGATTATCCCCTTCGTGTCCTCGTTGACCGACGACGTGATCAATGCAGTGCCTCAATCACTGCGCGATGGCGCCTATGCACTCGGCGCGACGAAGTCGGAAACGATCAAGCAAGTGATCCTCCCTGCTGCTCTTCCCGGAATAGTCTCGGCCTTCATGCTGGCGATAAGCCGCGCTGTCGGTGAGACGATGATCGTCGTGATGGCCGCCGGTCTGGCCGCGAACCTCACCCTCAATCCACTGGACGCCGTCACCACGATTACCGTTCAGATCAAGACCATCCTCGTCGGTGACCAGGAGTTCGATAGCGCCAAGACGCTTGCGGCCTTCGCACTCGGCTTCGTGCTGTTCTTCGTCACCTTGATGCTAAACGTGATCGCGATGCGCGTGGTCAAGAAATACCGGGAACAGTATGACTGACGCCACCAATTCTGGCTTTTCGCCCTCAGTGCGGCGCCTCGACATCGATTCTCCCGAAGCGTTGAGGCGCGTGAAGCGGCGCTACGCTCGAGAGGCCCGCTTCCGTGCCTATGGCCTGGTTGCGCTTGGCATCACTGCGGCCTTTCTAGTGGTCCTCTTCACGGACATTTTGCGAAATGGCATCCCCGCCTTCTGGCAGCACAGCCTCGTGCTCGATGTGCCGGTTCAGGCCGATCTGGTCGATCCGCAGGGCAAGAAGGACGTCGCCGCGATCCGTGGCGCGGACTACTTTCCACTGATGCGCGACGCGCTCAATGCGGCTATCCCCGGAATTGAGGGACGGCAGGCGCAACGCCAGCT
>CANJPN010000374.1 GCA_947475855.1 Bradyrhizobiaceae bacterium | reverse complement strand
GACCGTCAGCGTGTTTCCCGGCAATCGCGATCGCGAACTTCCCGCGGTGCAAGGCGCGTTCCTCCTGTTCTCGGCCGAAACGGGCGAGCCGCTCGCGTTGATGGATGCCCCGCGCCTCACGGCATGGCGAACCGCCGCCGCCTCGGCGCTTGCATCGCGCTATCTCTCCCGTCCGGCCTCAAAACGCTTGTTGATCGTCGGAACCGGCGCACTTGGCCGTTATCTCGCGCACGCGCACGCGAGCGTCCGTCCCATCGGTGAAGTCGTGCTTTGGAACAGGCGGCCGGCAGGCGCGAGTTTGCTTGCCCAGTGCCTGACTGATGAAGGCTTCACCGTCTCCGTCACCGACGACCTGGAAAAATCGGTTCGCGATGCCGACATCGTCAGCACGGCCACGCTCTCGACGACACCACTCGTTCTCGGCAAATGGCTCTCGCCCGGCACCCACCTCGATTGCGTGGGCGCATATCGGCCACATATGCGCGAGACCGACGACGCCGTAGTCCGCCGCGCCCGCATCTGGCTCGATACGCGCGCCGGCGCACTCAAAGAAGCCGGCGACATCGCCATCCCCATGGCCGAAGGCATCATCACCGCAGCAAGCATCGAGGGCGATCTGCACGACCTCGCACGCAGCGATCTTCCAGCGCGAACAACGCGCGACGACATCACGATGTTCAAATCGGTCGGCGCATCTATCGAGGATCTCGCAGCCGCCATCGCCGTCTTCGAAAAACTCCCGGCTGCGACCTGATGCCAAGCTTCGGCCGTTGCTTCCCGCCTCCCACGTTGCGGTAACGGCGTTCACACATCTGCTTCGCGTGCCCCAGATGCAACCATCAACGGCGAAGTGGTCCCCCTCCCCGCTGGAGAGGAAGAAGCAACTCGCAAATCCCCCCTCCGGCCCTACGGGCCACCTCCCCCACAAAGAGGGGAGGAGAACCGCGTGTCCGATCCGAATATCGAAGCACTCATTCTTCGGTGCTGAGAACAACAGAAGAGACCGTCATCCCCGTCGCGTAAGGGCGAAACCCGAACGAGAGGGGGATCCAGCACAAGAAGCGTCGATGGCACATAATCGCGCGCGCGCATTCTCACGTCGCGCATGAGTCCAGGCCACGCTGCAGCTCGCGCGCATCGAGATTTCGACCGATCAGGACGAGCCGGCTCGAACGCGCCTCGCCCGATTTCCACGCCCGCTGAAAGTCGCCTTCGAGCTGCATGTGAACGGCCTGCACCACCAGCCGCCGAGCATCATCAGCGATATCGAGGATCCCCTTGAGCCGAAGTATGTCTCTGCCCCGCGTCTCGACGAGATCGCCGATCCACGCTGAAACCTTCGCCTCGCTCAACGGCCGCGATCCGACGAGCGACACGCTGACGATATCGCTGTCGGCCAGATGCGACGGACCATGATCGTGATGATGCCCGCAACTCTCGTCATGAACATGCCCCGCCTCGCCACACGCACCTGCATCCAACAAATGCGGTTCGAGCGACATCAACCGCTCGAGATCGAAGCTCCCACGATCTAGGATCGCATCGAGCGGCACGTCGGCACGCACCGCACGAATGATCGGTGCCAGCGGATTGAGCCGCCGCAGACGCGCCTCGATCGCGCCCAGCGCTTCCCCGCTCGCCAGCTCCACCTTGTTGAGCACGATCTGATCCGCGAACGCCACCTGCTCGACGGCTTCGCGGCTGTCGTCCAGCCGGTCCGAGATATGGCGCGCATCGACCAGCGTCGTGATGGAATCGAGCCGCGTCCGCGATTGCAGAACGTGATCGACCAGAAACGTCTGTGCCACGGGAGCAGGTGCTGCGAGCCCCGTCGTCTCCACGACGATCGCGTCCGGCAGTGGCGCCCGCGCCAGCAAGCCGCGCACCGTGCGCACGAGATCGCCGCGCACCGTGCAGCACACACAACCGTTGCTGAGTTCGACAAGTTCCTCGTCGCCGCCGATGATCAGTTCACCATCGATGCCGATCTCGCCGAACTCGTTGACGATCACAGCGATGCGGCGCCCATGCCGGCGCGTGAGGATGCGGTTCAGCAGCGTGGTCTTGCCGGCGCCGAGATAGCCAGTGAGCACTGTGACGGGAATTCGGTTGGACATCCGGCGACTTTGCCAGAACCCCCGCCGCCTGTCAGCCCGTGCGCAGCAAGCATCGGCGAACAAGCCACCGGCCCCACGCAACATGTGCCGACGGTTCCAGATGCCGTACCCATCGAGCAACGAATGAAAAAGGGGCCGCGCCCTTTCGAGGCCGGCCCCATCGCGGTGCGAAGTGCACCCGAACTTAATCGAGCAGTTCCTTCGGCACCTTGCCGCCGTTCGCGGCGAGCTTGGCGATGACCTGCTTGTGCAGCCACATATTCATCGTCGCGCTGTCGCCTGTATTGCCCGTATACCCGAGTTCCTTGGCCAGTTCCTTGCGGTGGGCGAGGCTCGAGTCCATGCCGATCAACTTCATCAGATCGACGATCGACTTCCGCCAATCGAGATCTTCCGAATTGGCCTCGGCAAGCTTGTCCATGATTGCTGTGACGTCGACCGCGCCGGCAGGTGCAGCGCCAGGAGCTCCAGCGGCGGTAGCCCCGGCAGCAGGCGCACCACCAGCAGCCGGAGCAGCCTGCGCGGCGCCCCCGAAGATGGTGGACATGATCTTTCCGAAAATGCTCATGGCGTAGTGTCCTTTCTCGAGCAGTTGCCCCAAGGATAGCAGACATGTCCCTATTGCGGTCCAAGAGCATTTATCCGCAATCGGATGAAACACTTTACTGTTGAGCGCGCAGGGAGGACATCAGGGAATGCTCGGGGGAATATTGGCCTTGCTAGCCGCCGCGACGTTCGCCCTCAACAGCGCGACCGCACGCCGTGCCGTCCTGAGCGGCAGCGTAATGCAGGGAATCGCAATTACCGTGCCCCTGGGGATCGTTGGTTTCCTCATCGGTGCCCTGGTCTTCGGCCAACTCGGCGCGCTCGCCAATGTGACGCCGAAAGCTGCGTTGTGGCTGTCGCTCGGCGGCATCGCCCACTTCGTCTGGGGCCGCTTTTTCATCTACCGCGCTCAGGAAATGATCGGCGCCAACCTCGCCGGCACATTGCAGCAATTCGACCTGATTATCTCACTTGCACTGGCCGTCATCGTATTGGGGGAGGTTCTTACCCCCTTGAGAATACTCGGAATTGCTCTCGTAATAGTCGGCCCGGCGCTGGCGTTTAGCGGTGAGCAGCGCAGGCCGATCCAAAAAGCCGGTCAGGACGGCGTCGGGGAAAAAACCTCCGACGGTTTCGCTCCGCGATACATCGAGGGCTACACCTGCGTCGGCTTATCTTCGATCGGCTACGGCCTGTCGCCGATATTCACGAGCCTCGGCCTGCGCGAACTGGGCCCCGGCGGCAGTTTGGCAGGCGGGCTCGTCGCATATACCGCGGCAACCCTAGCTGTCGCTGCGATCGTCCTTGCGACCGGCAGCGTCAAGCACGTCCGCGAAACCAGCCCACAAGCATTGCGCTGGTTCGGATTTGCGGGGCTATCTGTCAGCGTCTCTCAAATGTTGCGGTTCGCGGCGTTATCGCTTGCTCCCGTCACCGTCGTTCAACCGATCCAAAGATTGTCTAAGCTTTTCCTGTTCGTTTTCAGTTGGCTGATGAATCGCGAACACGAAGTGTTCAATCGCCAGCTGATCCTCGCGGCCGCGGTTTCGCTGTTCGGCGCAATGCTCCTCTCCATCAGCACCGATGCCTTTCTTGGCCTCATGAATTGGCCTGACTGGCTGGTGAGCATCGTTTCCTGGCGCTGGCCAGCCCCCGGTCGTTGATGCCCAACTCTTAATCAGATTGACGGCATCTGGTGGATGATATTTAGGCAAAACCAGGAAGTGTCGCAGCCCACCCAGAGCCATAGAGCGTTGAAGCTAAAGAATACTCTATGATTGGCTCATATTGGCACGTTTCTTGATCACATTGCCCCGGTTTGCAGCAAAGAGCCCGGAAATCGCTCAGCCTGCACAAAATTCAAGCTCTGCACGAAGGGGAGAACGGCTTCATGGAGAAACTGCAGACGGCATCCGACGTATTCTTCCTGCTGATGGGCGCGATCCTGGTGTTCGCCATGCACGGCGGGTTCGCTTTCCTGGAAGTGGGCACCGTTCGCCACAAGAACCAAGTCAACGCACTCTGCAAGATCATGGTCGACTTCGCGATATCGGTGGTCTGCTATTTTCTCGTCGGCTACGCGATCGCCTACGGCGTTACTTTCACCTTCAACGCCGAAACGATATCTGGCGGCGGCAAGGGATTTGACGCCCAGGGCCTTTCGCTGGTCAAATTCTTCTTCCTGGCGACCTTCGCCGCAGCAGTCCCAGCCATTATCTCGGGCGGCATCGCAGAACGCGCGAAGTTCGGTCCTCAATGCATCGCGACAGCGCTCCTCGTCGGACTCTGCTATCCGTTGTTCGAAGGCATCGTCTGGAACAAGAACTATGGCATCCAGGAGCTGTTCTTCGATAAGCGCTTCGGTGCCCCGTTCAAGGATTTCGCCGGTTCGATCGTCGTCCACGCGTTCGGCGGCTGGGCAGCGCTCGCCGCGGTTCAGAAACTTGGTCCACGCCTCGGCCGCTATGGCAAGGATGGCCGCTCGATGGGTATTCCGCCCTCGTCAATCCCGTGGCTCGCAATGGGCTCGTGGATGCTCTGCGTCGGTTGGTTCGGCTTCAATGTAATGAGCGCGCAAGGCCTGAAGGACGTCACCGGCCTCGTTGCGATGAACTCGCTTCTAGCGATGTGCGGCGGTATTCTCGCGGCCATGGTCGTTGGAGATAACGATCCGGGCTTCATCCACAATGGCGCGCTGGCGGGCCTCGTTGCGGTGTGCGCAGGTTCGGACGTGATGCATCCCATCGGCGCATTCGTGACAGGCGGAGCTGCCGGCGTGATTTTCGTCTTCATGTTCCAGAAGATGACCAACCAATGGAAGCTCGATGATGTGCTTGGCGTCTGGCCCCTTCACGGCCTTTGCGGCCTATGGGGCGGAATCGCATGCGGCATCTTCGGACTTAAGGCATTCGGCGGCCTCGGCGGCGTATCGTTCGGCGCCCAGCTCATCGGCAGCTTGATGGGAGCCGCAGCGGGTTATGTGTCCGGGTGGATCGTCTACCGTGTCGTCGACGCCCTGTTCGGCCTCAGGCTGTCTCCCGAAGATGAACGTATCGGAGCCGACCTGGCGATCCATAAAGTCGGTGCCAATCCCGAAAGCGATATGACATCGCGGACCGGCTGAGCTGCCCGACCTTCGAATGCCCGCTAGCTAAAGAAAATGCGCCTGGAACATCGCAAGGTTCCCGGCGCATTTTTCGTTTAACCCACTACGCTGGTTTCAGCGCGCTGCCGAAACCGAAGTAGACCACGCGCCAGCCGGCGAGGTGACCGCGTTCGGACCATCCGCTGGCCTCAGTGCATTGTCTCCGGGCGCCTGCTTCGTCGTCGACTTCGCCTCGATCACGCGAGCTTGCTGTGGCGCGGGCCTTGCTGTGCGCGGCGTTGTCATGACCGCAGGAGTCGCTTGAGGCGGCGTGCTTGCCGGCGTCGCCTTGACCATTTGCTTGATATATTCGGTATCGGCGATGGCCGTCGTTTGCGGCGTCGCTCCCGCGCGCGCAGAAACGGCTTCCTCGTGACGCCCCTGCAGGCCGAGAACCAGCGCGAGGTTTTGCTTCACCTTGGGATCGTTGCTCGTCGCCGCGACCTTCCGCAGGATTTCCTCTGCTTTCGCCGGATCGCCGTTTCCAGCGTGTGCCATCGCTAGATTATTCATGACCGACGGCTGATTGGGTGCCATCACGAGGGCCCGGTCGAAAAATTGAATGGCCTCGGCGAACTTGTTCTGCTTGGCGTAAATGGTGCCGCGCGCCGAAATCAGGCGCCAGTCCGGCTTCAGCGGATCATCAGCCATGGCCAGCAGCTTTTCCGCCAGGGCCACCTGATCGTATTCGAGCGCAATCCGGCCGAGTTCGCTCGCGAGTTCCTTGCTGTCTCCATGGATCACCGAAGCGTTTTGCAGCACGACGTAGGCCTGCTCCTTGTGACCGGCCGCTTTCAGGTTCTTTGCATAGGCCAGAGCAACTTTCAGCTCGGCCGGCTTCTTCTTGTACTCCTCGCTCCAATAGGCGAGCGCTTTGTCGAGATGGCTCTGTTCGGATCTGATGTAGCGACTTAAACCGCTGCAGCTTGGCCAATGACATGACGTGGAGTGAGGCGGTCGCCGTCGCGCTCGATCATGCGACGCCAGCCGAGATAGCTCGCGAGGTACTTCGAAGCGACGCCCCGGAACGGG
>CANJPN010000373.1 GCA_947475855.1 Bradyrhizobiaceae bacterium | reverse complement strand
GGCGATCTATTATCTGACGACCACCGCCGACCTCGACTGGGAGGCGAAATCGGCCGGCCTTTTCGTCGGCACGGTGTTGCTCGCGCTGTGCGCCGTGCATTTGGTCCGGACCGTGATCTCGCTCGCGCGCGGCACGGGCACGCTCGGCTTCGGCGCGCTTGTCGCCAACACGCGGCACAACCGTCAGCGACTAGCGCTTCTCGTTCTCGTCGCGCTCTTCATCGCTACGATAAGCTGGACGGGAACCACCCTCGGCCTCTTCCTCCTGCTGATTGCGGCACTGCTGGTCATGGGCGTCCGCGAACCAGCCAGGATCCTCGGCATCGCCTTCTGCACCTCCGCCTTGGTCTACATCATGCTGATCTACCTGCTCGATACACGGCTGCCGCGTGGGCTCATCGAGAAGACGATCGCAGCAGCCCTCGCCCAGGGGAGCTAAGGGATGACCGACGGATTTATTCTCAACCTGTTCGTGCAATCGTTCGGGCTGTGGTGGGCTATCGTTCCGGGCATGCTGATCGGTCTCGCGGTCGGTATCCTGCCGGGCTTCTCGGCGCAGAACACGCTGATCATCCTGATGCCGCTGATGCTGACCATGTCGGTCGAGGCCGGCACCGCATTCATGATCGGCCTCTACTGCACCACGCAACTCGGCGGCGGTATCCCGGCGATCCTCTTCAACATGCCCGGCGAAGGCGGCGCCGCCGCCACCACGCTCGACGGCTACCCGATGACCCGTAAGGGTCAGGCGCAACAGGCCCTGGTCTGCTGTTTTGCAGCGTCCGCATTCGGCGGCCTCGTGACGACGCTAGCCACACTCGCGCTGCTGCCCTGGCTGAGCCAGCTCGGCATGTACTTCAAGAGCGTCGAGATGGTCGTCGTGATGGTATTCGGCCTCACGTTGATCGCTGCCGTCGCCTCGCGTGACCTGTTCAAAGGCCTGATCGCCGGCTTCACCGGCCTGATGATCGGCGCGATCGGCGCGGACCCGGTTTTCGGCACCGCCCGCGCCACCTTCGGGTTCCTCGAACTCTACGACGGCGTGCCGCTGATTCCCGCATTGATCGGCCTGTTTGCGATCTCCGAAGCCTTGGAGATGCTGGAGCAGGAAACCGTCGTCCAGGCAGACAAGCTGGAGGAAGCCAAGAAGGCCGACTGGAAGGACACCTTCGACGGCATGTGGATGATGCTGCGCTATTGGTGGCAGACGATCTGGACATCGATGATCGGCCTCGTCATCGGCATCCTGCCGGGCGCCGGTTCCACGGTGGCAGCCTTCATGGCCTACCACTATTCGAAACTTCTCTCGAAAACGCCGGAGCTCTACGGCACCGGGCATCCCCCCGGTATCATCGCGCCTGAAAGCGCCAACAACGGCGTCACCTCCGGCACGCTGATCCCCGTCCTCGCGCTCGGCATTCCCGGGGGAACGACCGGCGCGATCATGATGGTCGTGCTGACCTACCACGGCCTCGTGCTGGGCCCGCGCCTGTTCATCGAGAAGCCGCAGGTCGCTTACGGCGTCTTCGTGCAGATGGCCGTGTGCTACTTCTTCATGGCGATCATGATCCTGCCCCTGGCGCGCTACATGAGCCGCGTAGTCTGGGTGCCGACGAAGTTCCTCGTGCCTATGATCCTTTCGCTCGTCGCGGTGGCTGCATTCTCCGAACGCGAGTACAT
Source organism: Bradyrhizobiaceae bacterium (assembly GCA_947475855.1). Lineage (GTDB taxonomy): Bacteria > Pseudomonadota > Alphaproteobacteria > Rhizobiales > Hyphomicrobiaceae > CAMDPA01. The sequence continues at coordinate 4,662 of CANJPN010000373.1, read as the reverse complement.
CTTCGACATGGGGTTGGCCCTCGTCTTCGGCGTGATCGGCTATGTCGCCCGCAAGACCCGCTACGAAGTCACGGCGATGCTGATCGGCGTACTGATGGGCCCGTTGCTCGAAACCTACCTGCTGCGCGCGCTGCGCATTGGCCAGGGAGACTGGACTGTCCTATTCTCGTCCACGCTTGGCAACATCTTGTGGGTCATGGTCGCGCTGTCGCTGCTCCTCCCCTGGATCCGAGACCGCCAGAAACAAGGCGTCCTCGCCCAGAGCCAGCAGGCCGGATACGAGTCGTAGACACCACACAACCCGCAAACCATGGTGGCACACGTTTTGCTTTATCGTTGCAGGATCGAATAAAGGGCTATCCCACGATGAGCGGCAAGCAGTTGGTTTCCAGGATAAAGCGAAAGCTTTGGACAAAAGCGGCAGGTGAAGACGCCTATATCACGTCCACCGGCGACTTCAGAACGCGCGAACGGCATGGCCTCGTCAAGCGCCCAAACTACGCCTACGGAATGCTGCGAGCGGCCGACGTGGCGAAGTATTTCGGAAAGCGCAAGGTGACTGCCGTCGAGTTCGGGGTCGCCAGCGGCCACGGTCTTCTCAACATGATCGAGCTGAGCGAGGCCATTGAGCGCGAGACCGGCGTAGAAATCCGGGTTGTCGGCTTTGACACCGGGAAGGGGCTGCCCCCGCTCGAAGGCTACAAGGATCATCCCGAGCTCTGGCGGGGCGGTGACTTCGCAATGGAGGACCGTGAAACGCTGATGCGCAAGATCGGCGGCCGCGCCGAGATCATATGGGGCGACATTCGCGATACCATCGACGCCTTCACCGACGCCCTCGATCCCGCCGCACCCCTCGGCTTCGTGTCTGTTGACGTCGATATCTACACCGCCACCAAATCCGCTTTGCGCTGCCTGGCCGGCCGGCCGGCCCGAAGTCTATAATCCCGCTGTCAGCATGTACTTCGACGACGTCTCATTCTTCTTCGCGAACGACTGGGCTGGTGAACTCGCGGCAATTCGCGAGTTCAACGACGAGAATGAGTTGCGGAAAATTGGCCGCGACAGAAGCCTACCTGGCGTGCGGCCGAGAACCTCGAGCACTTGGTACAACAGTATCTACGCTTGCCACATTCTCGATCACGAGGCCCGCCAGAAACCGCGCGAGCGATCTGAGCTGACGATTGGCGCTCATCACGAGTTCATGGCGTCGGGTCATCTCTACTGAGCGAGATATGCTCTCATAGCCGCGCCCGCCATCATCGCCACCTACGACCCTACCCGCGGGGCTCCTCCGCGGCGACCATGATCGGGCCGCGGATCACCGCCCACAGTACCAGCAGGAGCGCCACACACAGCCCAAGCGCAAGATGCAAACTCACGCCCCGCGCGAGTTCCCCGATCACCAGCGCTCCGGTGATGCAGCCGATTTCGAATGTCACTCCGTGGAGTGCAACGACACGCCCGCGATAGGCCGGCTGACTCTCGAGCTGGATAATGCTCTGTATGGCGCCACCGCGCGTAATCATCCCGATGCCGGCGAAGAATGCAAACACCGAAGCGATCCCGAGATTCGGGCTCAGCAGAATACCGACCAGCGATGCGGCGAAGACAGGCATCGCACCCAGGGCAATGGCCGTCAGCCGGACGCGGTTGGCCTCGGCACCCGCGAGCCACAAGCCCCCGCAGATCGAGCCTAGCCCGAACGCCGAGAGCATGATGCCCGCTTCCTTCACGCCGCCGTTGAATGCGTGATGCACGATGGCCGGCACGAACTCCACGAACGGTCGCGAAAGCGCAATGGAACACACATGCAAGATGAACACATAGGCCAGCAGCCGCACGGAAACGATATGCGTGAACCCATCGCGCAGCGCGGTAAGAAAGCTCTGATGGTGTGAAGCGCGATCGTGAGCCGGCGCGGGAATGCGGGCCAGAAGGATCACGAAAGCCAGCGTGAGCGCCGCGCATGCGATGTAGGCTGCTGCCGTGCCGAGCGCATACATGATGCCTGCCGCAAGTGCAGGCCCGACGAACCCCGCCACATTGAACACCACCGTGTTCAGCGACACGGCCGTCGCAAGGTCCTCCTTGCGCACGTAGGCCGTCACGATCGTTTTCGACGCAGCTTGCGCGACCGAATTCACAGCGCCGTAGACAACGGTCATCCCAAACAGCCAAGGCAACGTCAGCCACCCCGCTAACGCGAGACCGGCAATGACGAGGTTGCACGCAAGCGACGCCCAACAGGAAAGCGTCATGATCTTCTGGCGGTCATAACGGTCGGCGAAAATGCCGCCGACAAGCTCCATCACCAAACCCGGCAAAAGCAGGCTCACCAGAGCCGCCGCCAGCATCCGCTCGTCGTGGCTCAACTGCCAGACGACCATCGGGGTGGTGACGCGGAACATCCACTTGCTCGTCATCTCGAGCACGCGCGCGAAAATGTAGTCGCGCAGCGGCGGCGTCATGGCGATACGCAAGACCCGCTTCCAGGCCGCCTCAGCAGGCTCCTCCGCCACACGCCAGAGATCGTAGGTGATGTTCAAGCCGCTCTGTCGTCCCCCGAATCCATTTCAAAACCAGCAGTGCCGCTGTCGCACAGCCAACCAAGCCGCAGCAACCCGCTCACCACGCAATGCTGCCCTGCAGAAAAACACCTGAACCACCCCTCGAAGCCGATCATATCCGATCGACCTTGCAAGGCCCCTAACCCGAACCGCCACTCTACCGGGCGGAATGCGGCGTCTTTTCCCAAAGATACGGCTTCGACATGAGTTGCAGCAGCGCACGATATGCCGCCACCGAAATCAGGAGCCAATAGAACGGCATCAGCAGAAGATGCGGCAATAGGCCCAACAAGCCACGGCGTTTCGCGGCCAGCCCGGCAATCGCCATGCCGCTGACATAGCCCCCGACCAGAACGAACGTCGAAAGCGCCAATAAAAAGCTCCCCAGAGCTGTATCCGGAAAGACGAACAGCCACCCGAACGTCGCCTCCCACACGAACGCCAGGAGGAAGATCGGATGGATAAGGGCCGACAGCACGATCCCTCCGAGATACGCATTGAATCCCACGAAGCCTTTCGCGCCGAGTTCGCGCCAAAGCCGTAGCGGATGACGCATGTGGACGAGCCAGGTCTGCATAAAACCCTTGAGCCAACGCGTCCGCTGTCGGATCCAAACTCCGAGCGAATCAGGGGCCTCTTCAAAGGTCGTCGAATCAAGCACGGCGACCACACCTCCGATGCGCGCGATGCGGATGCCTAGATCGGCATCCTCCGTCACATTATAGGCGTCCCAACCGCCCAGCGCCTCGAGCGTGGCGCGCGGAAAATGGTTCGATGTGCCCCCCAGCGGCACCGGTAACCTCATCCGCACGAGCGCATGCAGCATCGCGTCGAACAGTGCGGCGTACTCGAGCATGAATTGCCGCGCGATCAATCCGGGCCGCGGGTTATACAGCGCCAGCCGCCCCTGCACGCACATCAGGTTCGCCGGCCCTTCGCTGAACATGCGCAACGCACGCCGTAGCTGGTCGGGCTCCGGATCATCCTCGGCGTCGTAGATCACGACGTAATCACCGCGCGCCTGCCGTAGCGCATAGTTGAGTGCCTTCGGCTTGGTTCTCGGCGGAACGTCGGGAACAACCAGAACGCGGATGTGCGGCGGCAGCGTCAAACGGCGCAGGGCAGCCTGAGTTGCCGGATCGGCGCTTTCGGTGACCAGCATGACGTCGAGCCGCGCTCTGGGATAGTCCAGCCTCAACAGAGACCGCACGAGGCCATTGACCACATCGGCCTCGTGAAACAGTGGTACGATCACGGAATAAACCGGCAGCACCGCCGCCGTCTGGTCCAGGGGCTTTGCCGCCGGCAGGCGTAAAACGGCGAGCAACGAAATCACGCGCAACCCGACGACGAACAGGAACGGCAGCGTGACCAACGCCGACAGCGCTAACAAGGTGATCCAGGGCGCCACGAGCATCCCCCCCAGCGCAAGGCCCGGAAAGATCGGAGCCATCACGACCTGCCACGTGGCGTAATGCCGTCCCGCGCTCATTTCCGGCCGCTTCCGCAGCAAACCATTCGCCGCCTGATCGGCACGCCAGCGCAAAGTCTCGGGCGGCGCGCTCCAATCGATCTGCTGCGGCATCAACAAGAGTGCGACATTGCCCCGCCGCCTGACTTCACCGACAGCCGCCATCACTCCCTGCGGCGTCAACGGCAACGCATCGACGATTTCTGTGATACCGACCGCGCCCGCGGCGTTTCCTGCGTGACCACGAGGCGTTAGCCGGTCCTGCAACACCTGCAAGTACCGTGGCCCGGAAAGCAAACCAGCGTGGATCAGCAACAGGTGAGGTGCGATGCACCGCGAAGATCCATCATCACAGACCCTAGCAAGATCGCTCTCGCTGACCCCGACATCGAGCAGAAAGGCATACTGATCCAGCAAATCGCGGGCAGACCCGATGTCGCGTCTTGATACCACCGTCGACATCGCGCGGAATGTGGGGCGCGTCCCAGGACGTGGTGTACGAGGCGGGGGAGGCAAGGGGCCCCGCGGCGTTGCGCGTAGGGAGGCCGTAGGCCGACCGGAGAGCAACGCCGCGGGGCGCCAAAAAAATTTCTTCCCCGCTGTCCACAGCCCCTGAGGGGG
>CANJPN010000372.1 GCA_947475855.1 Bradyrhizobiaceae bacterium | reverse complement strand
TCCCGCTCGAACGGATCGTACCCGGCGATACCATCAGGCTCGCCGCCGGCAACCTCGTCCCGGCAGACTCGCTGATTTTGGAAGCCCGCGACTTCCTCGTCTCGGAAGCAGCACTGACCGGTGAGTCGTTCCCCGTCGAAAAACACGTCGGCGTCGTCGAAGCCGATGCGGCCCTCGCACGCCGAACGAACTGCGCCTTTCTCGGCACCTCCGTGCGCAGTGGCACGGCCACGTTACTCGTCGTCGATACGGGACCGCGCACCAACTACGGACGCATCGCCGGCCGCATGGCAGATCCCGACGCCGACACGGAGTTCGCCCGCGGGCTCCGCGACTTCGGCTACATGCTGTCGAAGGTGATGGTCGCCGTTGCGCTGTTCGTACTTGCCGCGAACATGCTGATGCATCGCCCGCCCGTCGACACGCTGCTGTTTGCACTGGCCCTCGCCGTCGGCCTGTCGCCGGAGCTGCTGCCCGCGATTGTCGCCGTCACCCTGTCGGCCGGCGCACGACGGCTCGCGGCCAATGGCGTCATCGTCCGCCGCCTCGATGCCATCGAGAACCTCGGCAGCATCGATGTCCTGTGCACCGACAAGACCGGCACACTCACCAAAGGCGATGCCGAACTGAGCAGCGCCACGGACACGGAAGGCGCGGCATCCGGCAAGGTCTTGCGCCTCGCCTATCTCAACGCGAGCTTGGAGACCGGCATCGCCAATCCGCTCGACAAGGCGCTCGTCGAAGCGGGCGAGAATGCGAACCTCACATCCGCCGATGTCCACAAGCTGGACGAAATCCCCTACGACTTCCTCCGCAAACGGCTCACCATCGTCGTCGCTGAAAACTCGGGCCGCGCAACCATGATCACCAAAGGTGCGGTCCCCAATGTCATCGACTGCTGCACGACCATCGAACGCGGCGGAGCGCGACTGCCGCTCGACGATGCCGAACGCAAGACCATCTCGGCATACTGCGCAGCGAGAGCCGGCGAGGGCTTCCGCATCCTCGCACTCGCCACCCGCGATGTGCCGGCCGAAGCCGCCTATACCCGCGACCACGAAACGGAAATGACGCTCGCCGGCTTCCTGCTCTTCAGCGATCCGCTGAAGGAAGGCATCGCCAAGACCGTCGCCGATCTGAACGGCCTCGGCGTCTCGATCAAGATCGTCAGCGGCGACAACCGCTACACCGCTGGCCACATCGGTGCCGCGATCGGCCTCGACGCCTCGCGCATCCTGACCGGCGACGATATCGCCAATATGAAGGACGAAGCCCTCTGGCACCTGGCGGAAACCACGGACATCTTTGCCGAGGTCGATCCGCAACAGAAAGAGCACATCATCCGCGCGCTGCAGAAGCGCGGACACGCCGTCGGCTACATGGGCGACGGCATCAACGACGCGCCGGCCCTGCTCGCCGCCGACGTCGGAATCTCGGTCGATCAGGCCGTCGATGTCGCACGCGAAAGCGCTGACGTCGTGCTCTTGCGCCCCGATCTCGACGTGCTCCGCACCGGCATCCTCGATGGCCGCCGCACCTTCGAAAACACGCTGAAGTACATAAAGATCACCGTCAGCGCGAACTTCGGCAACATGATCAGCATGGCCATCGCGACCTTGGCGCTCCCCTTCCTTCCGCTGCTCGCCAAGCAGATCCTGCTCAACAACTTCCTGTCGGATTTTCCCTCGCTCGCGATCTCCACCGACAACGTCGACGACGAGGCCCTGCGAACCGCGCAGCGGTGGAGCATTGCCGACGTGCGCTCATTCATGATCGTGTTCGGCCTCATCAGCTCCGTCTTCGACTTGGTGACGTTTTTTGCTCTGCACTACGTCTTCGACGTCGGCGAAGTGCTGTTTCAGAGCGCGTGGTTCGTCGTCTCGCTGCTGACCGAGCTGGTCGTCGTCCTGATCCTGCGCACGCGCATGCCTGCATGGAAGAGCCGGCCGAGCGCCACGTTGCTCTACTCGACCTGCGCCGTCGCCGTGCTCGCGGTGTGCCTTCCCTACTCCGGCGGCATCGCGCGCGTCTTCGGCCTCGCTCCGCTGTCGTTCCCCCTCCTGCTGTCGCTGATCCTCATCGTCGCCGCCTACGCGCTCACCACCGAATTCGCCAAGCACCGGGCGTTCAAGTCGCTCACGAAAGCCGCCTGAACGACGCCGGATGCCGATCTGCGCGGATTACCGCGCTGCGCTGCCGAGACCGCCGCCAGCCTGATGTCAGCCTGATTGAGCCACGCCGCAGAGTGTGCTCTTCTCACTTCGGATGAGCCGCCACACGCGATGCGCGGCACCCGACAATGGAGGACGCTCGTGGCCGGAATTCTGGGGCTCGTGAAGTCGTCGCTTGCCGCCGCGCTGCTGGCCCTCCCGCTTGCCGGGCAAGCAACCGCCCAAAGCTCTTTCCCCGATCGGCCCATCAAACTCATCGTGCCTTTCCCGCCCGGGGGCGTGTACGACGCGATCGCCCGGCCGCTGGCGGACAAGCTCAAGGCGCCGCTCGGCTCGATCATCATCGAGAACGTCGGCGGCGCCGGCGGCACGCGCGGCGTTACCCTGGCGATGCGTGCTCCCGCGGACGGCTACACCCTCCTGCTCGGCGGCAACGCGAACTTCATCGTCACGCCCATTGCCGCCAGGAAGCCGGCCTATGACCCGGTCAACGACTTCGAGCCGGTCGCGCGCCTCGCCAACGTCGGCCTCAGCTTCGTCGTCCATTCCGGCCTCGGCATCAGCGACATGCGAGGCCTGATCGAGCACACGCGCAAGAACCCCGGAAAGGTTTCCTTCGGCACGCCCGGTATCGGCACCACGAATCATTTCGTCGGCGAGATGCTGAAATCCCTCGCCAATGTCCCGGAACTCGCTCACGTCCCCTATGCCGGCGCAGGCCCCGCGATGAACGATCTCGTCGGCGGCCATATCCCGCTGCTCATCGCCAACGTGACCGGGCAGGTATTGGAGCTGCACAAGGCAGGCCAGGTTCGCATCGTCTCGGTCACGACGCCCAAGCGCCTTTCCATCGCACCGGATGTTCCCACCGCAGTGGAGGCTGGAATCAATGGCATGGTGGCCGAAGTCTTCTTCGGCGTCTTCGCACCCAAAGGCACGCCACCCGCTATCGTCACCCGGATATCCGACGCGATCGGCAAGACGCTCGCCGATCCGGAGCTGCGCAGTCTCTACGAAAAGAGCGGCTTCGAAACCACAGAGCGGTCGAGCCCACTGGAACTGCAATCGTTCCTGAGTAGCGAGATCGCGCGCTGGCGGCCCATCATCGATGCCAGTGGCTTCAAGATCGACTGACCACAATTGAAGGCGGCTTGGCTGCAAGCCCGTTCAACTCTGGACGAAGCCGCCGCCAAGACGAGCACGCGCACCGACTCTCGCCTCCACCGCGTCGAGAATCAGGCCCGCCACATCCTTCTTGCCCAGCCGGGCAAAACGACCGAGTGCCGGCCGCGCCGAAACGCGGGCAATAGCAACCTCGTCCCCGCCTCGCACCACATCGATCGCCGCAAGACCGAGTTCCAAAGCCTCCGCAGCGTGCTCCGCGATCCGCCGCTCTGCGCGATGACGCGCGAAACCCAGCGCCCGCTCGCCCTGCCCCTCGGGACCAACCATCGCCGCAGCGGCGTCACCGACAACGAGCACACGCAGCGACAATGCAACCCGTGCGGCATTTGCCTTGCCCCCGCCTTCCCCGGCGAGAATTGCCTGCGCAACGCCTCCCCTGACGAGTGTTTGCGCAACCGCGACACGATTTGAAACCTGGTCGATCGCATCGCCTGAATTGAGCGAAACGCAGCCCGTCGCTTCCATCTGACGGATAATGGCCGCCGCCGTAGAACCTTCGCGCAGTCCTATCCTCGGAATGACAGCATCGTAGTGCGCCAGCTCGACATGATCGCGCAGGACGACGGCACGCTCTGCACCAAACGAAAGCGCGAGCGTCCCGAGTTCCAGCATTTCCAGCGAATGTCCCCGCGCGATCGCGGCCTCTGCCAGCCGAGCGTTGAAAGAACTGCCCGTATCCTGCGCCACGAGCGCGATCCGCAACACGCGGCTCAACACATCGGCGCGCGGCACCCCGCGATAGAGCTTGAAGGAAAGCTTCGGCTGCCGAAAAGAGGTCGCCGCGTCGACCATCATATCTTCCCGGATCGCTTGCCTCCCGAGCAACATGCGGTACGACATGCTTTCGCGGTTTGTGAGCCCGACCTCGATCTCGAGCACCCGCTCGCCCAACTTCACAGGCGTACGAATGAAATAGCGCGTCTCCCGCTCTCCATTCGAACTCGTCACTTCCCTTCGGTCGACCACCGGCGCCGATGCGAAAACCGCTACGTCCAACCGGCCAGGAATCGGATGAACGCCGAACCGCACCATTGGCGCGGCAGGCGAGCCGAACGGCTCGATCAGAAAAGCATGCAGCGCACTGGTTCGCGCACCCGTATCGATTTTGGCCTTGATCGCTGGCAGCCCCAGCTCCGGCAGCGCCAGCCACTCCTGCCAGCCGACAATGAAGGGCGACGCTGCTTCGACCATCTGTCCCGAGCCTCTCTGGATCAGCCCCGGTTATCCTGTTCGCCCCTCCCCGGCAACTTCTCCCTTCAGTCAACCTTTCCGGACCGCGAGCGCCACGCCGAGCGCGGTTACGCCCATTCCGATCATTTGTGCGACCGTCAGCTTCTCGTCGAGAATGAACACCGCCTGCAGCGCCACCAGCGGCGGCATCAGATAAATCAACGCCGCAGCACGAGACACGGCCCCTTGGCGGATCAGGAGCAGCAGCAGACCGACCGCGCCGATCGACATGCCGAACACGACCCACGCCAGCGTCAGGACGACCTGCAGGTTCCAGGTCACGTGCATCGTTTCCGTGGCCCACGCGACCGGCAGCGTCACGGCGGCAGCACCGACGTTCTGCAGAACGGTGATGGCGCGCAGATCCCCCGCCGTCACGAACCGTTTGGAATAGAACGTTCCGAGCGTCGCTCCGATCATCCCCCCGACATTGACGGCGAGTGGCAGCAGCACATCGCCCAGCTTGCCCGGCGGCAGCGCCGCGAGCGCAGGCGAAAGCACCATCGCGATTCCCGTGAAGCCCAGAACGACGCCGGCCCACTGCGACCGCGTGATCTTCTCGTCGGCGAGATGCGGCGCGAGCAGCGCCGTCAGGATAGGCTGCAACGCCGAGATCAGACCCGAAATCGCCACCGGCAATCCATGCATCACGCTCCACCACACACCCGCGAAATACATCGCGTGCAACGGCACGCCCGAGAAGATCGCATGCCCGATCGCCCGCCGATCCCTCGGCCACTCGACACTCATCGCCGCGCAGATGGCCGCCAGCGCGAGCGCGGCCACCACATAGCGCAGCGTGAGGAACGTCAGCGGCTCGGAGAACGGCATTGCCGCGCGCGCAGCGAGCCACCCCGTCGACCACAGCAGAACGAATATCGCCGGCGCCAGCCTCAGGAACAGCTTCTGGTCCATGTGCTGGCCCTCTTGTTGGTGTCAGACCCTCCGGGTCTGACACCGTGACGGACCTGATCGCCTAGGCAGATGCATCGAGAGCACATTTTCAAGGTGCCAGACCCGAAGGGTCTGAAACCAACGCACACGACTAGTCGAAGCTCGCGTTCGTGTTCGGCCGCCGCCGCTCCAGCGCGTACCGCACCAGCGCGGCGAAGCGATACACCGCATGCGCGAACTTCCCGTACGGCAGCATCAGGAACAGACCGAGCACCACGCCCAGATGGATCGTCAGCGTGATCCCCATCCACGTCGTCTCACGCAGGAACAGCAGCGCGAACCCGGTCAGGCTCGTCAGGAACAGCATCGTCAGGAACCCGTCGTCCATGCCGCGCTGGTTCTTGTCCTTCAGCATCGGATCGGCCGAATGCTTCAGATAGAGCAGCCCCACCGGCCCGATCAGCAGACCGATACCGCCGAGCGTACCGAGAACCACCGTCAGACTGCCGAGCGAGTAGGGCGCAATCCAGCCGAGCAGATAGTGCTTGATGGTGCCCACGCTCGTCGCCGCGAAGCACAGCATGAAGCCGTAGAACGTGAAGTGGTGGAACGTCCGCCGCGTGAACGAAGGTTTCTCGTCCGGATACGTGCAACCCTCGCCGCCGCCATCGAGATACTTCAGCGTCAGCACGTTCCACATCGCTTCACCGAACGAAGCGCCGGACGCGAAGTCCGACATCTTCTCGTTCATGTCGGCCCAGAAGCGCCGGAAGCCCATCACGAACGCGAGCACGACGAACAGGAATGCCGCGCCGAAGATCGCGACCATCGTGTTGTGCGCGATCACCTTGTAGAACGAGCCTGC
>CANJPN010000371.1 GCA_947475855.1 Bradyrhizobiaceae bacterium | reverse complement strand
CGGCTTCGCCCCGGGCACAGGTACGCCCGAGGTCGGCGGTCTCTCGCCGCGCGAGGCGATGGCACTGATCCGCGGCGCCTACGGATTGAACATCGTTGCAGGCGATGTCGTCGAAGTCGCGCCGCAATACGATAGTACCACCAATACCGCGCACATCGCAGCGCAGATGCTCTTCGAGATCATGTGCGTCGTCGCCAAGGCAAGAGGCCCGTAGGGCGGGTTAGCGAAGCGTAACCCGCCGCAATCCGCACAACGTGAGAGCGCATCGCCGAACGGAATTGCACCTAGAGCATCATCCGACCAGACGGAATCGCTTCCGCGATTCGCTGGTCGGATAAAGATGCTCTAGATTCTATAAATTAGAGCAGTGTCATCCGATCATTCGATCGCCCCCGGCGATCGTGTATGATCGGATACTGCTCTAGCCGATCGCCAAGCTCTGCCCGCCGTCGATCACTATGACGCTTCCGGTCATGTTGCGCCCGGCATCTGACGCCAATAGCAGCAACGGCCCGTCGAGGTCTTCGAGCTTGCCCACGCGCCCGAGTGGAACGCGCGAAATCATCCTCTTGCCGCCGTCGCTCGCGAGATAGTCTGCGTTGAGTTCGGTCTCGATGTAGCCTGGAGCCAGCGCATTCACGCGAATGCCGTCGCGCGCCAACTCCAGCGCCATCGCCTTCGTGAGCTGGATCACTGCGGCCTTCGAAGTGGCGTAAGGTGCGACGGCCTTCAATACGCCAAGTCCCAGCACCGAGGCGATGTTGACGATGGAACCACCGGACTTGCGCGCCGACATGCGCCGCGCCGCTTCACGCCCGACGCGGAAAACGCCGTCGAGGTTCACGTCCAGAACTTGACGCCAATCTTCATCGGAAAGCTTGGTGAACCACGTGCCCGTCGCAACGCCGGCGTTGTTGATGACGATGTCGATTGGCCCGATCGCAGCTTCCGCCGTATCGAACGCCCGCACGACTTGGTGGCTGTTCGTTACGTCGAGTTCGATAGGTGCAGATATGCCGCCTCCGCACTGGATTTCGAGCGCCAGCGCCTCTAGCCGGTCCACCCGTCGCGCTGCGACAGCGACCTTCGCGCCGGCTTGCGACAACACTTTCGCGAAATGCCTGCCGAGCCCGGACGACGCCCCCGTTACCAGCGCACTTCTTCCAGCGAGCGAGAGCGGACTCGGATCCATGACGTCACTCCCTTTGGCTGGATGATAGCCCCTCGACCTGCCACCCGCTGCATCCCACCCGATACGTCATGGCCCGCGCAGGCGGGCCATCCACAACACGTCGACGTGGTCCAGTCGGGGTCAAACCCTGCGGGTCTGACCCCACGCACCCGCATTCTGTTCGTCACTCCGCGAAGCTTGGCTGCAATCAAGCTTCCGGGTTCTTGGCCAGGAAATCACGCTTTGCGAGTTCGACGCCGCCTTGACGCATGATGTTGTAAGCGGTCGTTGCATGGAACATGAAGTTCGGGATCGAGAACCATTGCAGGAAGTTCTGAGCTTTGAACTTCATCTCGTTGGCGCCCATTTTCACGGTGAGATCACGGGCTTCCTGACCATCCACCTCGGCCGCCTTGATGGACTTGAGGAAGTCGATCGACTTCGTGATCCGCGCTTTGAGCTCGGGGATCGTCTTCTCGCTATCCTCCATCGTCGGTACATCCTTTCCCGCGAGCAGCGCGCCACACCGCACAGCGGTGGCGCAGGCGGCCTGCACCTGCTTGCCGAGTGCCCACATCGTGGGATGCAGCCGCATGCCGAGCAGAACGGCTTGGTCGATCTTCTTTTCGGTGGCGTAGGCTTCGGCCTTGTCGAGCATGCCCGACAGCCCCGTCAGGGTCTGGATGAATTGCGGCACGGAAGCCTGGTAAAGTGACATCGGCATGGCGACGCGTCTCCGGTCGAGAGTTGAAATCGGTGGTTTGAAGTGATGAGCGCGGTGCCGCAGGATTGGGACCGCGCCAGGAATTCAGCATCCCCACGAAAGGAACGCAAGTATCACCGCGCTGTGTGTCGCTAGCTCGTGATCTGTCGTGTGTTTGTAGCTCGTGAGTTGTCGTGTTCAAGGATGCCCTGAACGAAGGGGGCGAGATGAACGCGGCGGCAGTTCACGAAGGCGTTCGTCTCATGAGGTTTTCGAGGTTATTGGAGCGGCAAGAGGCCCGCGAGATCACGCAGGAGGAAGCGGCGGCGCAAGCTGGCCGTATCGCCCACATTGTCAGTCACGACGCCGAGTGGCGTGCGTCGCGTGGCGATCAGATCATCACCCTCCAGGAAGTTCGGGAAGGATGCGTCGAGTTCGCCACCGACGAGAACACGGGAGGGCAGAACGTGATTGTAGCCGGCCATGACGCCGGCATACTCGTTGATGAACCCCGTTTCAGCAGCGCGAGTACCGGACGAGGTCGGGGCCGTTTCTGGCCGTCAATACGGCCGGTCGCCGATCACCGCCGTACGCTCCATTCGCCGCCGGTCGGGATAGTAGTCGTTCGCCGCATAGTGCTGCGTCGCCGTGTTGTCCCAGAACACGATATCGCCCGGCTGCCAGCGATGGCGGAACTGGTACTCCGGGATCTGTGCTTGTACAAACAGTACGCTTAGGATCGCGCGGCTTTCGTCCTCTGCCAGCCCGTCGATGCGGAGCGTGAACTGAGGGTTCACAAAAAGGATCTTCGCGCCGGTCACCGGATGCGTCCGCACGACCGGGTGTAACGGGTTCGGATAAAGCTCCTCCATTCGCTTCAGTTTCGCCTGGTCCTCCTCGGTCTTCTTGAACAGCACGCGGAAGTTCTGGAAGTCATGCACGGCGTGGAGCGGCAGCAGCATGCGCTGGAACGTGGGCGACAAGCCGTTCCACGCCGCCGTCATATCCGCCCACAGCGTATCCCCACCGGTCTTCGGCATGATCTGACAGCGCAGGATCGTGTACTTCGTCGGCCGAACGCGGAACGTCGTGTCGGAATGCCAGACGTCCGTCGACAGCACAGGATTGTCCTTGTGGTTGTCGAGAACCATGATCTCCGGAAACTCACCCTCCGGTCGGAACGGATGCACCTCGAGGTCGCCGAACATCCGAGACAGCCGTACGTGCTCTGCGGTTGTCAGGTTCTGCCCGCGCGCGAACAGCACCTTGTGCTCGACGAGTGCGGCTTCCAGTGAGCCAAACGTGGCCGCATCGAGCGGCTGGCGGAGATCGAGCCCGTGGATCTCGGCCCCCAGATGCCGGCCGTGACGCTCGACCGTGAAGGACTGCGGTACGGTCCGCGGCGCGGGCTTTGTTGCCTTGGCTGCTGGGCTCATGGTTTGCCTCCCGGTTTCGGCTGCGACGTCGCGCATGGCCCGCTCACTATGTTCTCGCCACTCGTCACGATCAAGCGCGGGGGGCGCGAGCGCTCTTCGATCGCCGCGAGGTTTTAACCAAACCGACCCGTACGGGGTTGTCTCCCCGCGCCCCCATCGCCCATGCAACCCGGCATGAAAGCCAACCGGGTCGATAGGGTAATGAGCACGAACACTACGCGTGCGCTCGTAGCGAGTGCCGCCGCCTTGGGTCTGATGGCCGCCGCCGCGCAGCGAACGGCTGCGCATCCCCATGTCTTCGTCAAGGTCAGAACCGAACTCGTCGCGAAGGACGGGGCGCTTGTTGGTCTCCGGCACACCTGGATCTTCGATCAGATCTGGCTCGAAAATCAGCTTCTCGAGCACGACAAAGACAACGACGGGAAGTTGACCCGCGAGGAGTTGGCGCCGCTTGAAACCGAGAGCCGGCAGACGCTCGAGTTGTTCCGCTCGTTCACGCTTCTTCGCGCAGGCGGCAACATCGTGCGCGTCGCCAATCCGCGCGACGTGGTGGTCGAGTATCACGGGGCAGTGCTCGGCATGTCGTTCACCGTGTCGCTGGCGAAGCCCGTTCCGCTGCTCGGTAGCGAGTTGCTGCTCGAAACCTACGACGCGACTTATTTCTCCAGTTTCATGTTGGATGGCGCCGAAGCGGTGCGCTTCGCGGAGCCGGCTCCCCCAGGTTGCACGATCCAGGTCGGAGTGCCGGCCTCCCCGCAGCAGATGAACGCCTACCGGATGATCAAGAAACAGATGGGGGCGGAATGGGTCGATACGGGCGGCACGCCCAAGAGCACGTCGATCAAGTGCGCGCGGCCGGACCTGACGGGTGACGCCCTGTCCGCGGCGACCCAACGGTCTGTATCGACAAAGTGAGCGCGGGCCGGCAGGCCGTCATCGAACCGCTGCGGTCGGCTCCCCGGGCGAACTCGGCGAGACGATGTGGAGGGGGCGGGCGGCGGCCATCGGCGACAGCATCGGCGCGGCGTCGGCTTCTGCGGCGGGGTCGTTCGCGATAATCGTCGCCTTGCTGCTGACACGAGCATCCCGCACGACGGCGAAGCCGATCAGGAAGCCCAACATCATCGTCGGTCCGAACACGATCACGCTCCACGGGCTGTTCAGCAGCGATGGCGGCAGCGAAAGGCCGGATACGTCGTGGACGATGATCGAAAGGGCGTAGCCGAAGAACATCACCAGCGCCAAGATGGCGCCGTCGACCGCCCGCTCCCAGCCGTTGGCGAGGTAGGGGTTCTTGCCGAGTTCCTTCGGCGTCCACCAGTCCCTAATGCGCGCCAGACGGCAGATGGCGAGGGTTTGGACGAACGGGATGATGGCCCAGGGCGCCAGCCGCTCTATGGGGAAGGCCATTCCGGGCGCCACGCCGCGCGGGCCTGACGTCAGCATCAATCTGGCGGATTGGGCCGCGAAGAACAGCAGTACAGCGGCACAACCGGCGAGGGCGTAGATCCCCCATGGCGGCGACTCTGCCTCCACCGAACGACGGCTCGAGCCGACAGCGCCGCCGACGAGCGCGGCCAGCGACATGGTCAGTCCGAACACGATGAAGCCGATTACGATGCCAGTCGGGTCGGCGTTGGGCTGCTTGGCCAGCACTTGGAATCTGGTGAGGTACATCAGGACGAAATAGCCGACTGTCACCGTCATGCAGGTCCACAACACCCGATCAAAGGTGACCGGCATGATCTGGCCGAGCCCCGTGAACCCGGCATCCTTGAGCACCTTGAGGCGTTGAGCGGAGCCGTCCCGGGCATAGATCACGGAACGCGCCGTGAGGTCCGCGAGCTGGCCGAGCAGGATCTGATATTCGACGCGGAAATAGCCGTCGATCTGGGAAATGAAATCGCGCAATTGCGCCGCGGACAACCGCAAGGGCTGGTCGGCGCCGCTGCCGGCGTCCGAACGTTCGGAGATCAGCCCTTTGATTTTCGTCTCGATCTCATCGACAGCCCGCCGATCCGAATGGGGCGTATCCGCCAGCAGCAGGCGCAGCTCGCCAAGGACGAGAGCGGCCTTTGTGTCCTTCGCTTGATGGGCGATATTCTTGAGGATGTCGGTCGCGAGCTTGGTCTTGCGAATGTGGGTCCGCTCGATCTCCGCGAGCTTGCCCATCTGCTCCTTGGAGAGCACGCGGCTGTTGCCCGTGTTCCACTGGCCCAGCAGCCGCAACATCGTCGTGACCTTGCGCCACGCCTGCACGCTGCTCAGGTCGATCAGCTGGGTGTTGGCGTCCGTCAGATAGACGTTGTGCTTGGCCAGGAAATCGAGATTCATCTGGATCTCGGCTGCAGACGGCCTGAAGGTGCATGCCTGCAAGTGGGCGACGAGCGCCTCTGTATCGCCGTGCAGGTCCTTCATGCTGTGCAACGCCAGCACCGAGGCGCGTTCCGCCTCTCGATAAGGTCCGAGATAGTTGAGACCGAACAAGGCGATCAGCGCCAGGAACGGGGCCTTGTCCTCGAGCCCCTTGAACACCGCTTCAACTCCGTTCGGCAGCGTCGCGATGACGTGCAGCACGATTGGCTTGCCGAAGGTGAACAGGGCGACGAGGCCGAAGTATCCGACCAGATAGAGAACGACGATAGCGGCCCGGGCGACGAGGTTGGGCGGCAATGGTCTTCCGTCGTCGTCCTTGATCATCGCGGTGCGCATGTAAGCCCAGAAGGCCGCGATGCTTGCAAAAAAAATTACGGCATCGAGCGACAGGCCCTTGCTCATGACGAACGGTCCTCAACGGATAATTGTACTCAAAACCGAAAAAGCATCTGCGATGCCAAAAAGAATATTTATCGAGAAATGATCGCCATTATCACGTCATTCGTCAAGCTGCGCCTCGCACGATCACGGCGAGACGCGCACGATCGTCGGCGCCGGCGTGAGGCGCTCGCGACGAGTCATCAATCGGAAATCGCGCAGCGTAGAGCTTCCTACTTTTTCCCCGTGCGATCCCGTCCAGCCAGCGTCCTCAGCCGCAGCGCGTT
>CANJPN010000370.1 GCA_947475855.1 Bradyrhizobiaceae bacterium | reverse complement strand
TCGCGTGCGACAAGCCGCCGGTCGGCACGCTCGCCGCCATGCTCGAGCACAATCAGCCGGCGATCATCATGTCGGACGGAACGATCCGGCCCGGTCACGATCCCAAGACCGGCGAGGCGCTCGACATCGTCAGCGCGTATCAGGTCGCCGGTCATCCGGACGCCGCCTATCGCCATCACATCGCCTGCCACGCCTGCCCCGGCATCGGCAGTTGCGGCGGCATGTTCACCTACAACACCATGCAGACATTCATCGGCGTGGTC
Organism: Bradyrhizobiaceae bacterium; assembly: GCA_947475855.1. Lineage (GTDB taxonomy): Bacteria > Pseudomonadota > Alphaproteobacteria > Rhizobiales > Hyphomicrobiaceae > CAMDPA01. The sequence continues at coordinate 6,096 of CANJPN010000370.1, read as the reverse complement.
GGCATGCAGCCGCTGCACATGGTGGCGCCGCCGTCGGACGATCCGCGCCGCGTCAACGATTTCCCGGCCGAGCTCGTCGACCTTCTTGCCCAGATGATGGCGAAGAACCTGCGGCCTCGCGACATCGTCGTGCGCGATTCGATCCGCAACGCGATGATCGTGTCGATGGCGGTCGGCGGCTCGACGAACGTGACGCTGCATGCGCCGGAGATCGCGCGCGCGGCCGGCTATGGCGACTTCTGGAAGGACATTATGACGCCGGAGGAGTTCAATCACCTCTCGCAACATGTCGTGCCGGTGCTCACCGATGCGCGGCCCTACGGCAAGTATTCGATGCTCGACATCGACAACGTCGGCGGCGTGCAGGTGATCGTGCGCGAACTTCTCGATGCGGGGCTCCTCAACGGCAACGTCATGACCTGCACCGGCGAAACGCTTGCCAAGCAGGTGGAACGCCTCGGCGCGAAGAAGCCCGACGGCAAGGTGATCTACACCGTCGCAAAGCCCTACAAGCCGACAGGCGGGTTGCGCGTGCTCGGCGGCAACCTGTCGCCCGACTTCTCCGCGATCCTCAAGCTTGCGGGCGTCGAGGGCGGGCTCGAGAACAATGTATTCCGGGGAAAGGCGAGGGTGTTCGCGGGCGAGCAGGGATTGCTCGACGCGCTCGACAAGACGCCTCAGATCTTCTCCGACCATGACATGGTCATCGTGCGCTACGAGGGGCCGAGCGGTGCGCCGGGGATGCCGGAAATGCTCGATTCCACGTCACGCATCACGACGTTGTGCCGCGAGAAGGAAATCACCATCGCGCTGATGACCGATGGCCGCTTCTCCGGCGGCTCGGTCGGCCTCGTCATCGGCCACGTCGGTCCCGAAGCCGCTCTCGGCGGCGCCATCGCACTCATCGAGGACGGCGACGAGATCGTCGTGGACCTCAACATCAACGAGCTCAACTGCACCGCGCTCTCCGACGCAGCCACGGCCCAGAAGCGCAAGGCCGCATGGGACAAGATCGTCGCGGGCAACGGCGGCACTCACCCCGATTGCGGTATCGCAGACACGCGCCTCTTGCATCGTGCGCGCCACACGTCCGTGCCCGCCACGCGTGGCGGCGGCATGCAGCCCGGCCGGGAGATCTGGGTGCGCGAGCCGCGCAAAGCCGAGGCGTCGGGCTTCAAGCCGAAGAACAAGTACCGGTAGGGCGTGATCGGAAACGCTGAACGCTTCTCCGCGCGAAGGCGGAGCGTTTCGAATGTACAACCTATCGACTGCGTCCCCGGACGAGCATTCCGACCGAAAGGTCGGAGCGCGAAGATCCGGGGTCTTTGCACAATTCAGAAGTGTAAAGATCCCGGATAGCCTCGCTGCACTCGGCTTCCGGGAACGCAACACGTACTATGTTTGCGGGTTCGAGCTTTCCACGCACACTCTCCGATCTGAGCTGCGGACATTGGCACAAATTGTTTGTTCGATATGCGCGCGAGGGTGCACCGATGACGATCAGAGGCAAGGCGAAGGCCGGCATCATCGGTGTCGGCGTGATCGGCGCGGCGATGGCGAAGAACCTCGTCGAGGCCGGCTTCGATCTCGTCGGGCATGACATCGCGCCCGAGGCCATGGCGCATCTGCAGAAGCTCGGCGGCCGGCCGATGCCATCGAACGCCGCCGTGCTCGCGGAGGCCGAGGTCGTCATCACCTCGATGCCCTCGGCCAAAGCGCTGCTGAGTGTCGCCGAAGAACTGGCGCGCTCTCCTCATCCCGGACGCATCGTCGCCGAGACCAGCACGCTGACGCTCGCCGACAAACAGGCGGCATTCGACAAGCTGCAGACCGCCGGCATCGCCATGCTGGACTGCCCGCTGTCCGGTTCTGCCAATCGCGCGGCTATCCGCGACGTGCTCGTCTACGCCAGCGGTGACCGCGCCGCCTACGACAAGTGCCTGCCGGTGTTCGAAGGCTTCTCGCGCGCGCCGTTCTACGTCGGCGCCTTCGGCAACGGCTCGAAACTCAAGTACATCGCCAACCATCTCGTCGCGATCCACACGGTCGCCGCAGGCGAAGCCTTCGCTCTCGCCCGCAAGGCAGGCCTCGATGCCGCCGACGCCTACGACGCGATCATCGGCGGCGCCGGTGGCTCCCGTGCCATGGAAGCTCGCAAGGAAATGCTCGTGTCGAACGAGTATCTTCCCGTCCGCACCGCCTCGCTCGATCTGTTCAAGAAGGATCTCGAGGTGATCGGCGACTTCGCGGATGGCGTCGAATGCCCCGTGCCGATGTTCACCGCGACGCTGCCGCTCTACAAGTCGGCCATCGCCCAAGGCATGGGCGACCAGGATATGGCTGCGATCTCGGCGTTGCTGCAGCGCATGGCCGGATTGGACCCGAAGTAGCCCGCGCGGTCTCTCCCGCTTTCTCTCCCGCCTACCGAGCCGAATACGGCTGGCAACTACGCAGAATTGCGGTACCTTGACCGACGGAATGGCCGATCAGAGCCGTCCTTTGGGAGGTTGTCATGAGAAGGCGCATTGGAATGCCGTTCGCAGGCGCCGCAGGCGCGCTCGCGTTGAGCGTCGCGTCGTGGTCGCCGGGAGTACATGCGCAAGCCCCCGCAGCCCCCATTTCCGGCGTCGTCACATCAGCCGAGGAAGGCGCGATGGAAGGCGTGCTCGTCAGCGCTCGCATGGCCGGCAGCGTCATCACGACGACGGTGGTGACCGACGACAAGGGCCGCTACGCCTTCCCCGCTGGCCGGCTCGCCCCCGGCAAGCATCAGATCAAGATCCGCGCTGCCGGTTTCGATCTGTCGCAACCTCTGGAGGTCGATGTCGCGGCCGCAAAGGGCGCCACCGCCGACTTGAAACTCGTCAAGACCAAGGACCTCGCCGCACAACTCACCAACGCCGAGTGGCTGGAGAGTGTCCCGGGCACGCCGCAGCAGAAGTCGATGCTGCAGAACTGCGTGAACTGCCACACCGTCGAACGCGTGATGCGCACGAAATACACGAGCAAGGATTTCCTCGAGACCGTGCTCCCGCGCATGCAGAGCTACGTCAACCAGAGCATTCCCGAAGCACCGCAGTTGCGCAAGGCGGAGCGGCTGATGGAGGAGCGCGGCGACAGCCGCGTGCAGATCTACAAGGCCGTCGGCGACTACCTCTCCCAGATCAATCTCAGCACGAGCAAGGACGACAACTGGGGCTTTGCGCTGAAGACGTTCCCGCGCCCGAAGGGTAAGGCGACGCGCGTCGTCTACACCGAGTACGATCTGCCGCGTAAGACGATCCAGCCGCATGACGTGATCCTCGACGGCCGGGGCTACGCCTACTACTTGAGCTTCGGCGAGCAGTTCATCGGCAAGCTCGACGTGAAGACCGGCGCTCACACCGAATTCGAAATCCCGATGCAGAAGCCCGGCTTCCCCACCGGCGCTCTCTCGATCCGCGCCGACAAGGAAGGCTATTTCTGGCTCGGCAATATGTATCAGGCGGCCGCCATCAGGTTCGACCCGCGCACCAGCACGATGAAGATCTGGAGCCTGCCCAAGGAAGCCAATCTCGATCAGGCCCAGCTCAACATGACCGCGCCCGGCTCGATCGGGGTCGACGGCAAGGTCTGGACGCAGAACAACGGCTTCGCCGGCATTCACCGTCTGGAGATCGCGACCGGTAAGTGGGAGACCTGGGAACCATTCAAGGGCGCCAAGGAGCCGCACAACATCTATGACATCGTCGCGGACTCGAAAAACAACGTCTACTTCACGGATTTCCGCTGGCAGCACATCGGCCGCCTCGATGCCAAGACCGGCGAGGTCTGGCTCTACGAGGTGCCGACCAAAGGCTCCAATCCGCGCCGCATGCAGATCGACGACAAGGAGCGCCTCTGGTTCGGCGAGTATCGCGGCCACAAGATCGGCATGTTCGATACCAAGACCGAGAAGTTCAAGGAGTGGACGCTGCCGACGCCGTGGTCCGCGCCTTATGACGTCACGCTCGACAAGAACGAGCACGCGTGGACCGGCTCGATGCTGACCGACCGCGTCGTCCGTCTCGACACCGCGAGCGGCGTCGCCACCGAATATCTGACGCCGCGCTCGACCAACATCCGTCGCGTGCACGTCGACAACACCACGACCCCGCCGACGTTCTGGGTCGGCAACAACCACGGCGCGTCGGTCCTCAAGCTGGAGCCGCTCGATTGATGCCGGGTGCGACCACCCCTCTCGAAATCCGGCACAACGCCGCCTATATCTGAGCAAACGAGACGCCCGGGAAGGTCCTGCCTCCCCGGGCTCTGCTTTTTCTCAGGCGATCGAGCCCAGGAGTTCGAATCATGTCCATCCGCTCCGTCAAACGTACATCCAAAGCCCAGCCGACCATGGAAGGCGCGGGCGTCCGCCTGCAGCGCGTGTTCGGCTTTGGTGACACATCGGACTTCGACCCGTTCCTGATGATGGACGACTTCCGCAACGATAACCCGCGCGACTATTCTGCGGGTTTCCCGTGGCATCCCCATCGCGGAATCGAGACGATCACCTATGTGCTGGCGGGCACCGTCGATCACGGCGACAGTCTCGGCAACAAGGGCACGCTCGGCGCGGGCGACGTGCAGTGGATGACGGCCGGCTCCGGCATCCTTCATCAGGAAATGCCGAAAGGCGATCCGCAAGGCCGCATGCACGGCTTCCAGCTCTGGGCCAATTTGCCCGCCTCGCTGAAGATGAGCGCGCCGCGCTATCAGGACGTACCCGCGGGCGAGATCGCGGACCTGGGCGACGACGACGGCACGCGCGTGCGCGTCATCTGCGGCGAGTACAAGGGCAAGCGCGGCCCTGTGGAAGGTATCGCCGCCGAGCCGCGCTATCTCGACGTGTTTGTGCCGCCCGGCAAGCGCAAATCGTTCGCGACCGAGACCTATCGGCAGGCCTTCGCCTACGTGTTCGAAGGCAGCGCGAAGTTCGCGGGTGCCTCGCAGCCGTTTGGTGTCCTGACCGAGCGCGAGAACGCTGATGGCAGTGAGAAGCTCGTCCGCGAAACCTTCGGCAACCGCTCGCTCGTCGTGTTCGACTCGGGCGACGAGGTGACGGTCGAGGCTGGCCCGGAAGGCGTTCGCTTCCTGCTGATCTCAGGCCGCCCCTTGCGCGAACCGATCGCATGGCACGGCCCGATCGTCATGAACACGCAAGCCGAGCTCCAAACCGCCGTCGCCGAACTTCGCAACGGCACGTTCATCAAGCACGGCTGATCCTGACCGGCGTCCGCCTCGCTCTTCCCGTGAGCGGGGCGCGCGCTTGCCCGGACGAGTAATTGTCCGGGCGAGTGGCGCGGCCGAGAAATTTGCATCGGTCGCTGACCACCGCCATCATTTATGTCGCTAGCCTCTCGACGGTCGCAGAGGCCAAGAATAAAAACGCGTCCCGAGCCCAAAGACCCGGCAGCAAAAGCTGCCAAAGCTCAACCGAGCCGGACCTTGAACGCGATGAACTTTCCAGGAGGTAGATGCCAAGTCGTGGCTGGGACCTGGTTCTGTCCTCCGCGGAGGTAGTCCGTAGGGCGCAATAGCATCTTCGCGTATTGCGCCGGGGCTGGGCGATATCCCAGCCTACTTCACTCCCGTTCGCCGAACCGTGCATCCTTGTTGGCAAGAGCGTGCTCGGCCAGAGCATGCTCGAAATCACCCGGCTTCGGCGCGTCATGATGGACTCGATGCGACTGCAGGGCTGCGAGCAAGCGGCCGCCCCTCTGGTCCTCGGCCGGCAACCGCGACTTATCCCCGTGCCCCACGCCTCGCGTACGCTCCCCCTCGTCCGCATCACATCGGGTCGCCAACCGGAGGCGTCTTGTCGGCGAGATGCGGGCTCGGATCTCGCGGGAGTGAAGTGTCACGCAGACATCGCCCGCGACGCACGGGATGCGACGTGGACCGTCAAATCCGGTTCATACCGTTCGCGGTGGGGCGCGTCCCAGGACGTGGTGTACGAGGCGGGGGAGGCAAGGGGCCCCGCGGCGTTGCGCGTAGGGAGGCCGTAGGCCGACCGGAGAGCAACGCCGCGGGGCGCCAAAAAAATTTCTTCCCCGCTGTCCACAGCCCCTGAGGGGG